>NZ_JBKFAV010000039.1:0-60148 GCF_053345825.1 Methylobacterium sp. C33D | reverse complement strand
GGAAGGCGGTGTCGATCAGGGCCCGGTCCTCGGGCCGGTCGCCCAGGTCGAGCAGCGTCGCCTCCAGGCACGCGAGCAGCTCGGCCGCCTCCGCGCGAAAGATCTCCGTCGGTTCCAGAGCAGTCATACAGAAATCCGTCCCGATCGCGCGGCGCAATGACAGTTCCGACCGTCGAGCCGGCAGCGTGGATCGATGTCTCCGCTGTCGAGCCCGACGATGCCCATCAGGATCGAGACAATGCCTAGATCTGGCGCGTCACAACTTAGGGTAGACACTGTGATCTGCGCCACACAAGCATCGTGCTCGACGCTTACACTGCATGATGACCGGAAATTTTGCGTTAAGACTGAAAATATCCGCGAACCAGCCAGGTAAATGCGAAGTAATGCAATGATAATACGATACAGTACTCACTTGAGCAGCGGATCACAGGATCGCGCGCGGCGGGCCGCACGCTCCGATCGCGCGGTGCGCGTCTGATCTCTCTCAGACCCGGTAGCGGGTCGACGGGACCCGACCCCTTACCCCGACGGCGACGCGGCCGAGCCGGCCGGCATCTGCACCGGCGGAAGCCGGCAAGGACCGGCTGAACGACGGCGCGGACGCGACCGAAGGCTATCGCCCGCGCCGACGAGATCTCACGCCGGAGCGCCCGTCGCGCCCGCAGCGATGCGGCATCACCTGAATCGCTGGCGCAGTTGCCGCCCCTCGAAGGCCGGGCGCAGTTCCCGACCGTCGACCGACTGATCGATCGGGCTCCAGAAGCCGTCCGGCGACGCGCTGCGCGGATGCACGGGAACGTACCCGCCGTCCCAGCTGCGCGGCCTCAGGTCGGGCGTCCGGCCGACGCCACCGTCGTCGTAGCGGTACATCTCGACGCGGTCACCATCGGCGGGGCGGCGCCCGCCGGCGGCGTCCGTCTTGGCGGACGCGCTGCGCGGCGCGCGCTTCGCGATGACGGGCTTGGCGATGACGGGCCTCGCGTCGAAGTAGTCACGGTAATCCCCGTACGCCTCGACCGCCTCCGCGCCGACAGTCGATCCGAGCAACAGGGCGGCCGCGAGCAGCGTCTTCATCGTACGACACCTTGTCTCCGCACGCTGGCATCGAGCGGATCCGGGCTTCGCGACCGCCTGCCGAGCGGATCTGACTTGTCGGCCATCGTCCGGGCGGCGCGGTGACGTGCGGCACGAGCTGAGGTCTTGCCCACAGCGCGCCGGGCTGTGACGCATCCAAGGTCCCGCGAGGCTTCCGACCCCGCCCCGACGTTCCATCCGGGGCGGTCCGTGCCGGTCGTCGCGACAGCCGGCGGCACGGACCGGGATCCGCCACCTCTCGGCGTCCTGCCGACGCCGTCTCGGGGCGGCGCCGAGACCCTTACCAAGAGACGGGGCGAGCCCGGCGCCTCGTGGAGGATGCGCAGTCTGTCCGACCGCGCATCGGCGGGTGCTCGGCCGCGTCGCGCGCTCACGGCCGCTCCGTCCAGGGCCCGCGCCGCGGCCCAGGCCCCGTCGATGCTGTGCCGCGCGGGCGGTGCCAACAGCGCCGCGGTGCCACATTGCAGCTCGCGTTCGTGCCGCGATGCCGGTGGTCGGCGCGCCGCCGCCCCCGTTGCCCTCGCAGGGGGCCATGAGCCGGCGGGCATCCGGGAACCGGCGGTACAAATCGCACCGACGCGCTGAGGGGCCGTGGCTACGCGGATCTCGTCGGTTTCAGACCAGACGAGGGTCCGGGTCCGAAGCGGGATTCACGATTCTTCATCGAGGAAGGTGCGGACATGCAGGACACCCTGATCCCCCGGCGCATTGTGTTCGGAAATCCCGAGCGGGCCAACTATCAGATCAGTCCGGACGGCCTGTGGTTGACCTGGGTCGCGCCCGCCGAGGGGGTTCTGAACGTCTTCCTGGCGCCGCGCTCAGATCCCGATCGGGCCCGGCAGCTGACCTTCGACCGGGGACGCGGGATCAGGGCCTACACCTGGACGATGGGCGCGCGGCATCTCGTCTACGACCAGGACACGGACGGTGACGAGAACACGCGTCTCTACGCGCTCAGCCTCACCGACGGGCGCGCGCGTGCCCTGACGCCCGAAGCCGGCGTGCAGGCGCGTCTCGGCGGCGTGAGCCGCACGGTCCGCGACATGATCCTGGTCTATCTCAACGACCGCGATCCGCGGTTTCACGATCCGTACGCGATCGATCCGGCGACGGGTGAGCGGCGCAAGCTCGCCGACAATCCCGGCTTCGCCAACATCATGGTCGACGACGCCTTCCGGCCGGTGCTCGCGGTCGCCATGCACCCCGACGGCGAGATGCATCTGCTGCGCAACACCCGCGCCGACGGGCCCCCCGCGCCCGAGGACTGGCAGCCGTGGCAGACCATTCCCCGCGCTGACGCGCGCACCACGTTCCCGCTCCACCTGAGCGCCGACGGGACGACCCTCTACATGGCCGACAGCCGCGGTCGCGACACCGCCGCGCTCTGCGCGGTCACCCTCGCCACAGGTGAGACCACCGTGCTCGCGAGCGACCCCCGGGCCGATCTCGCCGAGACCTTCACGGACGCCGAGACGCGCGAGATCCTGGGCTACGTGGCCTCGTATCGCGTGCGCGAGTTCCACCCGATCGACCCGCGGGCCAGCGACATCCCGTGGCTCGCCGAGCAAGGCCTCGCGAGCCCGTTCGTCGCCGGCCGCACCGAGGCCGACGACATCTGGCTGGTCGGGACCTACTCCGACATCGCCCCGAGCGCGTACTTCGTGTTCGACCGGTCGCGCCGCACGCTCACGCAATTGCCCTCGGGCTGGCCGGAGCTGGCCGCCACGGAACTCCGCCCGATGGTGCCGCACACGGTCCCGACCCGGGACGGGCTGAGCTTGGTCTCGTACGCGACGCTGCCGGAACGCGCGGACGCGGGGGAGCGCGTGCCGCTCGTGCTCGTCGTCCATGGCGGGCCCACGCTCCGCGACGAGTTCGGCTGCAACGGCGAGCATCAATGGCTCGCCGATCGCGGCTACGCCGCGCTCAGCGTCAACTTCCGCGGCTCCGCCGGATTCGGCAAGGCGTTCGTCAATGCCGGCGAGGGCGAGTGGGGACGGCGGATGGACGACGACCTCGTCGATGCCGTCGCCTGGGCGAGGGACAATCTGCCGATCGATCCGGACCGGATCGCGATCTACGGCGCGTCCTACGGCGGCTACGCCGCCCTCGTGGGCCTCACCCGCAACCCGGATCTCTACGCCTGCGGCATCGACATCGTCGGGCCGTCGAATCTGGAGACCCTGCTGGAGACGATCCCGCCTTACTGGGAGGCGGGCCGCCACCAGCTGGAGCGGATGATCGGCGATCCGGACACCGCCGAGGGCTTGGCGCTCCTGCGTGATCGCTCGCCGCTTCATCGGGCGGACCGCATCCGCCGGCCGCTCCTGATCGCGCAGGGCGCCAACGACCCGCGGGTGAAGCAGGCGGAGAGCGACCAGATGGTGGCGGCGCTGCGCAGCAAGGCCATCCCGGTCACCTACCTGCTGTTCCCCGACGAGGGACACGGGTTCGAGCGGCCGGAGAACGCGCTCAGCTTCTACGCCCAGGCTGAGGCGTTCCTGGCCGCGCATCTCGGCGGGCGCTGCGAGCCGGATGATCCCGTCATCCGGGACCGCAGCAGCATGCAGGTGCGGTGAGGGGCCGGTCCGCGGCGCTGCGGCGCGTCACAGCGTCGGGACAGGTTCGGGGCAGCGCCGGCGCCGAGCGACACGGCCGCTGCGCCGGCCCGGCCCTGGTGGCCGGCTTCGGGCCGCGATCCGTGCGCCCCTGGCACCACGTTCAGGGCCGGAACGGGCCCGGGGCGATCGCGCCGGCGACGATCCGCTCCGGTCTCGACGGCGTGTGCGGTCGCAGGGGGCGTATCGCGGCTCGCCCGAGGCGCCGCCGAGAGCCCCGCGCGGTGCCGCCCTCCCGCCGCCCTCCCGCCGCCCTCGCCCTCCCCTGCCCGTCCGGCGCCGGGGCGCGCGGACAGGAACCGGGCGGTCGCTCGTCCACGTCGCTGCCGGACGAGCGCGCGGGTTCCGCTCGGGACTTCCGGGACTGCCGGTACAGTGTGGGACGGGCCGGGGCGCTCGCTCTCCGCGCGGCCGGCCGGACCGAGGCTCCGCCCGTCGGCGACCCGGCGTTCCAGGAAGCCGGCGTCCCGGACGATCGACACGACGAAGCCCGGAGCCAGATGGGTGCCGCCGCGCGCCGCGGACCGGGCCGGACCTCACCGACGCGGCGACTTACAAAAATCAGCGCGAACGATCCGGTCCTGAAAAAAATCAGCGCCGCCTCGGCGCCCTGCTGCGGCTCCGCCCTGCCATGGGCGTCGGCGGGCTTACAAAAATCAGCGCGGGCGTGCCCGCTTCCGGCGCTCCTGCGGGCTGCCCGACATGTTCGCGGGCCCCCGGCGACGGGCGCCGCGCTGAGTTTTGCCAGCGGAGGGCTCGCAGGCGCTGATTTTTCGCACTGGCGCTGCCCGAACCCGCGTCCGGGCGGTCGGGCCGGGACTGTGCCGTGACCCGACCGGTGTGCGGCGCCGGCCTCCGGCGCTGAGATTTGTAAAGAATCCCGGTCGGCGCGCTGAGATTTGGAAACCGGATGATTGCGCCCGGGCGGCGACTCCCGCCTGATAGCCTCCAGGTTGCCCTGTGCTCGGCACGAGGAGAGCGAGACCGGCATGAACGCGGCAGAGACCCGCCAGTTGAGCCTGTGGGAGCAGAGCCTGCTGCGCCCCGAGGCCAGGGCTGATCGGCCGACGACCGGGCTCGGTCCCGCGCTCGACGGCCGCATGGATGTGTCGTTCCTTCACAAGGGCTTCTGCATCGCCGGGCTGCCGCTGCGCCGCCCCAAGAACACGATGGAGCCGTGGAACCGGCGCGACGGCCGATTCTCGCTGACCGTCGAGCCGGCCCGGTTCGTCCTGCCCAATGGGCGCCAGATCGAGGTCGGCGTCCCGTTCGGGCCCAAGGCGCGTCTCCTCTCCATGTGGCTGGCAACCGAGGCCCGCGATCCGCGCCGGAGCGCCGGCGACCGCTGGATGGAGATGGGGCGGATCACCGAGTGGCTTCAGGCCGTCGGATTGCCGGTCACGGGGGGCGAGCGGGGCTCGATCGGGCCGACCAAGGACCAGCTCGTCCGGCTGAGCTTCCCCATCTTCACGATGTTCCTGAACGGCGACGAGGGCGGTCACGTCTTCAAGCGCGAGAGCCTGATCGAGGGGGGCGCGTTCAAGGATGACGACCTCGAGGTCTGGGCCGCCGGGGGACACAGCGCCATGCGCTGGCCGGAAGCCCTGATGCTCAGCCAGAACGCCTACGACCGCTTCACGCGGCACTCGATCCCGGTGCCGACCGCCCGGCTGCGCCAGGTCGCCCACAACGCCATGGCGATCGATATCCTCGTGTACCTCTGCTACCGGCTGCCGCTGCTGTCGCGCGGGGAGAGCGAGTTGCTGACCTGGCGCGATCTGATGGCGCAGTTCGGCTCATCCGAATTCGCCTCGCGCTTCAAGCAGGCCTTCTCGGAATCGATCAAGCGCACCCTCGACGCGTACCCGGAAGCCAACGTCGCGATGACGGCGGAGGGGCTGGTGCTGCGGCACTCGGACCCGGCCGAGTTGCGGCGCGCCTTCGTGGCCGTTGCGGGAAGCCCGACCCGTCGCGCCCGGGCGGCGCCGCGCGCGCGCCAGGCGGCGCGGGCCCCGGATCAGCCCGACCCGCGCGAGGCCGCGCCGGACCTGCTGACGCCGGCCGGAGCCGCACGCGGCTGACGGCGGGTCGTCCCCACCCTCTAGACGGAGCAACCCGGCAAAAGAAAAGGCCCCCGAGACGTACGCCCCGGAAGCCCTCTCTGTCGTCTGGACAACCTCAGAGAATCACTCCCGGACATCGCTGTCAACCACGCGACGCGGCCATCGCCTCGGCGGGCGCTGATCTCTTGCCTCACTGCAGGCGAGGACCATGCAATCCGGACACGAACCCACGACGCCTTTCGGGCGGCGGCCGCTCTCGCTCGGCATGATGGCCGCGCAGGCGGCGGCGAAGGCCTGCCCGGACGACGCGCTCGGGCACAAATGGCGCATCTTCCGCGACGTGACCGAGGCGAAGGATCACCTCGCCGTCTCGGACCGCGCCCTCGCCGTGCTGAGCGCCCTGCTCACGTTCCATCCCGAGACGACGCTGTCGCCCGGCACGCCGCTCGTGGTCTTCCCGTCGAACCGCGAGCTGTCGCTGCGGTCGCACGGCCCGTCACCGGCGACGCTGCGGCGCGCGCTGGCGCAGCTCGTCGAGGCCGGTCTGGTGATCCGGCGGGACAGCCCGAACGGCAAGCGCTACGCGCGCCGCGACAGCGCCGGCGCGATCGCGCGCGCCTTCGGGTTCGACCTGACGCCGCTCCTCGCGCGCGCGCCGGAATTCGCCGCCCTCGCCCGGGCGGTGCGGGCGGCGGCGCGCAGGCGTCGGCTCCTGCGCGAGGAGATCGCCCTGCACCGCCGCGACCTCGCGAAGACCCTCGCCTTCGCGGCGGGATCCGGCTGCCCGGGGCCCTGGGCGGCGTTGACGGACCGGCTCGCGGCCTGCGGCGGCATGCCGGGGCGCACGGCCGGAGAGCCGCACCTGCGGTCCGCCGCCGAGGCGCTGCGCGCGCTGCGGCACGAGGTGGACAAGTGGCTGTCGGACCCGGCGAATCCGACGGAAACGATCGGCAATGCGTCTCACGGTGAGCGCCACCATCAGAGTTCAGATCCAGATCCTGCCGTCGATTCTGAACAATGCCATCGGCGAAGCCCGGCCGGAGCCGCGCGATCGGACGCCGAACCCGCGCGGTGCCGGCCGCGTCCCCTCCCCCTGCCCATGGTGCTCGAGGCCTGTCCCGACATCGTGCTCTACGCCCGCGACGGCGTCCGGACCTGGTCCGATCTGGCCGGCGCGGCCGAGGTGGTCCGTTCGGCGCTGGGAATCGGCCCGGACGTCTGGGAGGCGGCTCTGGCCGCGATGGGGCGGGACCACGCGCTGGTGGCGCTTTCGGCGATCCTCCAGCGCGCCGCGTCGATCAGCGCGCCGGGCGCCTATCTGCGCGACCTCACGGGGAAGGCGCGATCGGGCCGCTTCTCCGCCTGGCCGATGCTGTTCGCCCTGTGGCGCCTGCGCCGTCGGACGGAAGCCGACGGCGCAGGCGGCTCCGGGCGCGTCCCGGGAGTTGACCGCGGTCAACACGCCCGCCCGCCCGGAAGCGGCGCGGCGCGATCGTCAACATTCTGTTAAGGTTGCCTGTGATCTTGTCACGGTGCGGCGGCGTTTGCGGCCGCGAAAACCGTGACAGGAGTTCGCAACCGTGGCCAGCCCCGCGGCACTCGCCGCCCTACCCTCTTCGGGGTCAACCTCCATGGCGATGCACGATCTGATCGCCGGCGACGCGCAGGCGCTGTCGGCCAAATTGCAGTCTCACCGGCAGCGGCTGTTCCCGCCCGAGGCGCGCAAGCAGCTGCGGCGCTTCTCGTCCGGCGAGGCCGCCAAGCTGATCGGGGTCGACGACGGCTACCTGCGGCGCCTGTCCCTCGACGGCAAGGGTCCCGCCCCCGAGATCGGGCCGTCCGGGCGGCGCTCCTACTCGAGCGCCGACATCCAGGCGCTGCGCGGCATGCTGGACGAGGGAGCCAAGACCGGCCGGCGGTACCGGAAGGAGAGGCGGGCCGAGGAGCATCTCCAGATCGTCGCGGTGGTGAACTTCAAGGGCGGCTCGGGCAAGACCACCACGGCGGCCCATCTCGCGCAGCACATGGCGCTGCAGGGCTACCGCGTCCTCGCCGTCGATCTCGACCCGCAGGCGAGCCTGTCGGCCCTGCACGGGATCCAGCCCGAATTCGACGTGCGGGACAACGAGACCCTCTACGCGGCGATCCGGTACGACGCGGCCCGCCGTCCCCTGAGCGAGATCATTCAGAAGACCTATTTCCCGGGGCTCGACCTCGTGCCGGGCAATCTCGAGCTGATGGAGTTCGAGCACGAGACGCCGCGCGCCCTCCTCCAGCGCCGCAGCGACGGCGATTCGCTGTTCTTCACGCGCTTCGCGCAGGCCCTGGCGCCGGTCGCCGACCGCTACGACGTGGTCGTGGTCGATTGCCCGCCGCAGCTCGGCTACCTGACGCTGTCGGCCCTGTGCGCGGCCACCAGCGTGCTCGTGACCGTGCATCCCCAGATGCTCGACGTCATGTCGATGTGCCAGTTCCTGCTCATGACCGCCGAGATGCTTGGGGTCGTCGCCAAGGCCGGCGGCGACATGAACTACGACTGGATGCGCTACCTCGTGACCCGCTACGAGCCGACCGACGGTCCGCAGACCCAGATGGTCGCGTTCATGCGAACCCTGTTCGGGGAGCGCGTGCTGACCAACGCGATGCTGAAGAGCACGGCGGTCTCCGATGCCGGCATCACCAAGCAGACGCTGTTCGAGGTCAGCCGCGACCAGTTCACGCGCGCGACCTACGACCGCGCGATGGAGAGCCTGGACGCGGTCAACGGTGAGATCGAGACGCTGATCCGCACGGCATGGGGACGCTGATCCGATGGCCCGCAAGAACCTCCTCGCCGGCCTGCTCGATCCGGCCGACCAGACCGAGTTGACCGCGGTCAACTCGCCCCGCGACGACGCGGCGGCCGGGCGATCGGAGCGGGGCCCCACCCCGGCCGTTCCCAGCTTCACCGGCCGCGGCGCGGTCGGCGCGATGAGCCGGTCCCTGGAGCGCCTGACCTCCGAGGTCGTCTCGGCGCGTGCCGCGGAGGACCAGCTCAAGTCCGGCAGCGTCGCCGTCGATCTCGATCCGGGCCTCGTCGACCCGTCGCCGGCCCCCGACCGGCTGCCGGTGATCGACGGACCGGGCGAGGACGCCTTCGTGGCGGTCATCCGGGCGCAGGGGCAGCAGACCCCGATCCTGGTCAGGCCCCATCCCACCGTCAGCGGGCGCTATCAGGTCGCGTTCGGGCACCGGCGGCTGCGGGCTGCCGCCGCGCTCGGCCGGCCGGTCCGCGCACTGGTGAAGACGCTCACGGACGCCGAGCTCGTCGTCGCCCAGGGCCAGGAGAACAACGCGCGGGCCGATCTCAGCTTCATCGAGCGGGCCGCGTTCGCCCTGACGCTGGAGCGGCTCGGGCACGGACGCGACGTGATCATGGCCGCCCTGCTCGTCGACAAGACCGAGTTGTCGCGCCTGATCACGGCGCGGCGCGCCCTGCCCGATTTCGTGATCGCCGCCATCGGCCCCGCACCGAAGGCCGGCCGCCGCCGGTGGATGAGCCTGGCGGACCGCCTCACCAGTCCTGAGATGCAGGCGCGCGTGACCGCGGTCATCGCCGCGGATTCCTTCGCGACCCTGTCCTCCGACCAGCGGTTCGTCCGCGTGTTCGAGGCGGTGGCGCCCGTCCCCGCCCCGGCGCCGCCGGTCGTCCGCGCAGGGTCGGAGGCGGGCCTGGCGGAGGACGGGCGCCGCTTGGCGCGCATCGAGCGGACCCCGACGACCGTGGGCGTGATCATCGACGAGACGCGCCATCCCGCCTTCGGCGACTTCCTCGTCGCGCGGCTCCCGGAGCTGTTCGCGGCCTACAAGCGCGCGCAGGCGCGCGGCCCTGACCGATCCGAGCGCTGAGGTCGCGCCGCGCGGGCCTCGCGCCGCCGGGGCGGGACCGGCGGCCGGACCCGCGATCCCTCGGGCCGCGGCCCCCGAGATCCGCTGCGCGCGATCCGCCCGCACGGGGGAGGGGGCTCCGGCGCGCTCCGCGTGCGGCCCCGGATCCGGCAAGGGCCCGGACGGATCGGCCACGGACTCGGCCGCCCGGCCGATCGCGACGTCCGTCGCGCGCTGGCCGCGGGCACACCCGCAGGTCCGGCGCGGCTTCGATGTCCGCCCGGCCCCGGCTACCTGCAGGCCTCGGCCCGCTTGTCGATCAGGCCGCGCAGCCCGGAGAGGCTGATCTCCTCCGTGATGGCCTCGTGCCATCGGTCCAGCAGGCGGATGCTGAAGCGTCGACCGGCCAGAATATCTCTCAACACGTCCCCGTTCAGCGCGATCACGCCGGCGTCCTGCATCTGCGCTGTGGGAAACATCGCGTTCGAGACAGGTCCGTCGTCGATTCGATACTGATAATTGAAGATGGAATTCTTCGGCAGGCCGGTGATCTCGACGCGATCGCCGACGATCTGGATGCGCGACCGCGCCTTCGGCGCCAGAACGCAGGCGGCGTCCCCGCTCGACGCGCCCGCCGCCTTCCTGAGCACCCAGTCGCCCTCGCCGGCGACCGTCTGTCCGGCCCCCTGAGCGTGGCCGAGGCCCGCGACAAGGCAGAGCGCGACGGCGCAGATCGTGACCCTCATGAACGACATCCCCGCTTCACCTGCCGGTCCGGCCCTGGGCCCAACATCGGTCGCGCGGCGGCGCCGTCGATCTGAGACACATGCGCCCGGTCACCGGCAGGCGCGCTCCGGCGGATCCGCGATCGGGTCCGCCCCGCCTCCGCGGCTCCTCTGCGACTCCTCCGAAGCCCTCTGCGGCCCTACGGCGTCACGCCGGCCGACCGGAGCCGCGCCGCGAGGCGCGGATACACGCGCAGCGCGTTCCCGGCGTAGATCTTGGCCCGGTCCGCGTCCGGGATCGCCGCGGCCTCGACGTAGCGCTTGGTGTCGTCGTAGGCGTGACCGGTCTCGGGATCGACGCCGTTCACCGCGCCGACCATCTCGGAGGCGAACAGCACGTTCTCGCGCGGGACGACCTTGAGCAGCAGGTCGATGCCGGGCTGATGGTAGACGCAGGTGTCGAAGAAGACGTTGCGCATCAGCTCGGACAGCGGCGGCCGCTTCATGTCCTGGGCCAGTCCCCGGTAGCGCCCCCAGTGATAGGGCACGGCACCGCCGCCGTGCGGGATGATCAGGCGCAGCGTCGGGAAGTCCTTGAACAGGTCCGAGGTCACGAACTGCATGAAGGCGGTGGTGTCGCCGTTGATGTAGTGCGCGCCGGTCGCGTGGAAGTTGGGATTGGCCGAGGCGCTGACATGCACCATGCCGGGCACGTCGAGCTCGACCATCTTCTCCCAGAGCGGGTACCAGAACCGGTCGGAGAGCGGCGGATCGGTCCAGTAGCCCCCGGACGGGTCCGGGTTGACGTTGCAGCCGACGAAGCCGAGCTCCCGGACGCAGCGCTCGAGCTCGGCCGTGCAGTTCTTCGGCGAGACACCCGGCGTTTGCGGCAGCTGGCAGACGCCGACGAAGTTCTGCGGCATCAGGCTCGTCACCCGGTGGATCATGTCGTTCGACACGATCGACCAGTCGAGGCTGGTGCGGGCGGTGCCGATATGGTGGCCCATCCCGCCGGCCCGCGGCGAGAACAGCGCCAGGGAGATGCCGCGCTCGGACTGGAGCTTGAGCTGCCGCCCGCTCACGCTGGCGCGCACCGCGTCGTCGCTGACCCGCAGGTCCGACGGCTTGGGGGACTGGCCCGGGTCGTTGAGCGCGCCGATCTGGCGCTTGCGCCAGTCCAGCAGGGCGGCCGGCTCGGTGGTGTAGTGCCCGTGGCAGTCGATCACCAGACCCGTGTAGCGCGACGGCTCGGCCCGCGCCGCGCCGGCCGTCATCGCCGCCGCCCCCAGCCCCGCGAGGCGGCCCATGAAGCCGCGGCGGGGCAGGCAGCACGCGCACCGGGCGCCGGCGGCCGGTCCGGCCGCACCGGGATCCACCGCGCCGATCATCGCGCGCCGCCCTCCGGCAGGGCGGCGCGCTTGCGCAGGACCATGTCGCCCCGGAACAGGAACTTCTGCGCCCGCTTCCCGGTGTCGACCTCGGTGGTGAAGACGTTGCCCTTGGAATCGATGGCGAGGTTGTGGACCCAGTGGAAGTCGCCGGCCATCCGGCCGTTGCGGCCGAAGCGGCCGAGGACCTCGCCGGTGTCGCGGCTCAGGGTGCGGACCTCGTTGTTGGCCCCGTCGGCGTTGAGCAGGTAGGTCTGGCGCTCGTCCGGCCACAGCGCGAGCTCCCAGACCGAGCCGTTGGCCCGGGTATTCTTCTCGACGAACATCTCCTTCACGAAGGTGCCGTCCTTCCTGAACACCTGGATCCGGTCGTTGGTCCGGTCGCAGACGTAGACGAGGCCGTCGCGGGCGATCTGCACGCAGTGTACCGGGTTGGCGAATTGCTGGGACGGGGCCGCCGCCGGATCGTAGGGGCCGAGCTTGTCGTCGGTCGGCGGCTTGCCGTAGGCCCCCCACATCCGCTTGAACGCGCCGGTCTCCGCGTCGAACACGATGACGCGGTGGTTGTAGTAGCCGTCGGCCACGTAGAGCTCGTTCGTCTCCGGGTCGACCATCATGCCGGCCGGCTTGCCGAGGCGGCTCGTGTCCCGGCTGTCGGTCTGCGGCCCCTGCTTGCCGATCTGCAGCACGAACTTGCCGTCCGGCGTGAACTTCAGGATCTGGCCGTCGGTGTCGCCGTTGCCGGCCAGCCAGACGAAGCCCTTGTGGTCGATGTGGATGCCGTGCTCGTTCTGGGGCCACTGATAGCCCTCACCCGGGCCGCCCCAGGACTTCACCAGGCGCCCGGCCTGGTCGAAGACGAGGACCGGCGGCGCCGGCTTGCAGCAGCGGGTGCGGGGCGGATCGAGGCTCGCGGCCTTCTCGTCGTCGGTGAGGGTGCGCGGCCGCTGGATGACCCAGACGTTGTCCTGCGCGTCGACCGCGACGCCCGCCGCCTGACCCATGATCCAGTCGTTCGGCAGGCGCTGCGGCCAGGCCGGATCGACCTCGAAGCGCAGCGGCTCCTCGGCGACGGCGGGACAGGCGAATGTCAGGGCGGCCGCAGCCGTCAGCTGACGCAGCACGCGTCGCAGCATCTCGGTTTCCTCTCCCGGTTCTTATTCAATTCGTGTCGCTATCAGAGGCTGAAAGGCGATCCTCGTCCAGCATCGCGCAGCATATCCCGGTCACATCGCGCTACGCATGCGCCGGGTTGTTCCTGGCGCACGGCCGCGGCCGTCGCCGGGGCGGCCGGCGTCGCCCTCTAGGAGGTCGGGTAGCCGAGCGCGGCCCGGAAGCGGTTCTTGACGTGGACGCCGTCCCGCGGCGGCAGGACGCGCGGCGGGGTCTCGGGCCGGATCTTGATCGCCGCGAAGGTCGGGCCCGCACGGGCGGCGACCCGGTCGCGCAGGGCGTCGAGGCCGGCGCTGTCGGCGATCGCCCGGCTCCACGGGAAGCCGCAGGCGTCGGCGACCCGCTCCAGCGCGAGGCCGCGGCCGGCGTGGCTCGCCTGCATGCCGGTCTCGCCGTAATGGCCGTTGTCGAGGACCGCGACGGTCAGGTTCGGCGGTCGCTGCAGGGCGATCGTCGCGAGCCCGCCGAGCCCCATCAGCATCTCGCCGTCGCCGGTGATCACCAGGACCGGCCGCGCCGGCTGGGCGCGGGCGAGGCCGAGGCCAACCATGCCGGCCGAGCCCATCGCCGCCCACAGGTAGTAGTTTCCGGGGTGATCGCCCGCCGCCATCACGTCGTAGGAGGGCGAACCGAGCCCGGTGATGACCAGCAGATCGTCCCGGCCGGCCAGGAGCCGCGCCACGGCCTCCCGGCGCTCCAGCGGCCCGCCCGCGCTCACCTCAGCCACGACTTCTCTCCGATCAGCCGCTGCCCCAGCAGCAGGGCGCAGGCGGCGTTGCCCTCGAACGCCATGGTGGCGGCGCCGTGCAGGAGCGGCGCGACGGCGTCCGGCGCGTCGGCCCGCCACGTCATCACGCCCATGAGCTTCAGCGACGCCTCGGTGGCCTGCCCCATGGGGTTCTGCCAGGGATTGAACTCGGCCCAGTCGCCGCGCATCGTGACGACCATGAGGAGCGGGAAGCCGCCGCAGGCCGGCAGCGCCAGGGTGTTGATGCAGTTGCCGACGCCGCTCGATTGCAGCAGCAGCGCCCCGCGCTGCCCCCCGAGCCAGGCCCCCGCGAGGTAGCCGATCCCTTCCTCTTCGGTGGTCAGCACGACGGCGTGGATGTCCGGGTCGGCCTCGGCGAGCCGGATCGCGGTCGCGTGCCCCGCGTCGGGCACGTAGGCCACGTGCCGGACGCCCGCCGCCTTGAGCCCGCGGAAGACGTCGCGGCGCCAGTCCGTCGCGCGGTCCGGTTCCTGTGCCGTCATCGCCCCGGTCATGGCCCCCGTCATCCCTGCCGCCCGGCCAGTCGGTCGTGGTCGATCCCGCTGGTTCGGGATGGATCGTAGAGGCGCCGGCCCGGCCCGGGCCAATAGCAATCGGTGAAACGAGAGATGCCGCCGATGTCTAGCTCGGGCAGCTAGGCTCGAGCGTCCCGGCCTGTATCGTCGGCCGCCCGCGACGCGTCCAGCACCTGGCCCATCCAGACGCCGCGCGCGGCGAGATCGGCCGCGATCCCGATCACCGTCTCGCCCACGAGGCGCGTGGCGCGGCTCACCGGCCGGTCGGCGGGATAGGCGACGACCAGCTCGCGGGTCGGACTGGGATCCGTGAGCGGCGCCGCCGTGAGGTCGCCCGCCGCCACCATGGCGTGGACCGGCGCCAACGGCAGCACGGTGGCCCCGATCCCGGCGCGCACCAGGTTGATCAGAGACTGGAACGAGTCCGCCTCGACGACGACCCGGAGCTCGATGCCGGCCCGCCGGGCGCAATCGTGGGCGATGTCGCGCAGCATGTGGCCGGGGCTCGGCAGGACGAGGTCCATGCCGGCGAGGCGGGCGAAGGGCACGGGCGCGCCCGGTTCCTCCCGCCCGCCCGGGCCGACGAGGAGCAGCGTCTCGATCATGATCGGGACGATGCGCAGCGTGTGCAGGCGGCGCGGGTTGTACGACACGGCCACGTCGATCTGCCCGCGCTGCAGCCAGTCGAGGATGTGCCCGCTATAGGCCGCGCTCAGCCGGACCGCGAGGTCGGGATGCGTGCGCCGGAGCGCCGTGACGAGCGGCACCGTCACGATCTCGGCGACGGTCGGCGTGGTGCCGACCGAGACCGTGCCCCGGAACGACGCGCGCCCGGACGCGACCGTGTCGCGGATGGCCTCCATCTCGGCCATCACCCGGCTCGCGTGCACCAGCACCTCGCGCCCGGTCTCGGTGATGACCATCCCGCGCCCGTGGCGCTCGAACAGGTAGGTGCCGAGTTCCTGCTCCAGCTGGCGGATCTGCCGGCTGAGGGCGGGCTGGGCGATGTTGAGCCGGTCGGCCGCCTTGCTGACGCTGCCGAGTTCGGCGACGTGGATCAGGGTTCTGAGCTGCGCGATGTCCATGGCGCTCCACGCGGCGGCCGGGTCCTGCAGCATTACCGGCCGGGATCCGGGCGCGTTCCCCGGCCCGCCATGCCCGGCCCGCCATGCCCGGCCCAGCGCGCTCCGTGTCGGGGGCCGCGCGCGATCGCGGGCCGGTATAGTCCCGGGCGATAGCAGGTATACCGAAAGGGTCTTACCGTTGACCGCCGCCGCGGCTCGATAAGGGGTCCGCACGTCCGAGTCTCCCGGACCGAAGCGCCGGGCCTCGGACCCACGCCTGCAGGCACGACGACCGCCCGGCGCGACCGGGCGGCGATCGCCGCCGCGGTCAACGAGGAAGCGCCATGATCGGCTCGCGCAGGTTCGCGGTCTACGGGGGCCTCTTCCTGCTCACCGTCGTGAGCTACGTCGATCGCGTGAACCTCTCGGTCGCGGCGGCACCGATCGCCGCCACGTTCAGCCTGTCGCCGATCCAGCTGGGCTACGTGTTCTCGGCGTTCCTCTGGACCTACGTGCTGCTCCTCATCCCGATGGGCATCGCCGCCGACCGGTTCGGCGGCCGCACCCTCACGGCCGCCGCGCTGGCCGTCTGGTCGCTGGCGGCGGTCTGGACGGGGCTCGCCGCCTCGCTGCCGGCCCTGTACCTGGCCCGGCTGACGCTCGGGGCCGGCGAGGCGGCGAACTATCCCGCCGGCGGCCACATCGCCTGCGCCTGGGCCCCGCGGGACGAGCGCGGATTCGCCACCGCCTGCCTGAACAGCGGGTCCTACGCGGGGCTGTGCCTCGGGGCGCCCCTCGTCGGCTGGCTCGTCACGGTCTTCGGCTGGCGGGAATCGTTCTGGATCGCCGGCGGCCTCGGGCTCGTCCTGGCCGCCGCGTGGTTCGCCCTGTACCGGGCGCCGGAGGCGGCCGCGTGGCTGACCGACGCGGAGCGCGCCCACATCCTGAGGCATCGCGGCCCGCAGGGGCGCACCGCGGGCGCGGCATCCGGCCCGCCCGTCGCGCGTCTCCTGCGCAGCCCGTCGATGTGGGCGCTCGCGATCACGCAGGGCTGCACCGTCTACACCAGCTACCTGTTCATGACCTGGCTGCCGAACTACCTCGCGGTGAGCCGCGGCCTCGACGTGCTGAGGAGCAGCCTGTTCACCGCGATCCCCTACGGCATCGCCGCGCTGGTCGGCCTCGCCATGGGCGCCCTGAGCGACCGGCTCCTGCGGCGGCCCGGGGCGACGCCCGCCGACCGGCGCAAGCTGATCGCCGGACTCCTCCTCGCCTCGTCGGTCATCCTCGCCACGCCGCTGGTCCAGCCGGTCTGGCTCATCCTCTGCCTGTTCGGAGTGTCGCTGAGCTGCGTCGGGACCGTGGCCGGCCTCAACATCGCCCTCACCGCCGACCTCATGGAGGACGGCGCCGCCAACGGCGCGGCGGTCAGCCTGCTCATCGTCGGCGGGAATACGTTCGGCCTCGCCGCCCCCATCGTCACCGGCTACGTCGTGGCGGGCACCGGCGGCTTCGCCGGCGCGTTCCTGATCGCGGGCGCGCTGCTCCTGGCGGGGGCGCTGGTCGTCCTGCTCGGCGCGCGGCGTCCGATCCGCGCGGCGGCCCCGCTGCTGCCCGCCGCGCCGGTCCCCCTGCGCGCCGCGCGCCCCTGACCGATGACCGCGCTCACCTTCGCGGCCGTGTCGCGGAACTACTTCAACCTCCCGGTCTGGATCGCGCAGCACGCCGGCCTGTTCGCCGACGAGGGCCTCGCCGTCGCGATCGAGCTCCACGAGGGCGTCGATGCCGTGACCGAGCGGCTGCGCGACGGGCGGGTCGACCTCGCCTACGGCATCACCGAGCACGTCGTCCTCGACCGGGAGGCCGGGGGCCACCTCACGATCGTCGGTGGCAACGTCAACAAGCTGCCGTTCTCCCTGATCGCCCGCCCGGAGATCCGGGACGTGTCGGGCCTGCGCGGCAAGGTGATCGGCGTCTCGTCCCTGGAGGCGGGCAGCTCGTCCCTGGTGATGAAGCTGCTCGCGGCCCGCGGGCTCGCCTATCCCGGCGACTACACGTTGCGGGCCGTCGGCCCCATCCTGGCGCGGTGGGAGCTGCTCCAGAGCGGCGCGATCGACGCCGGCCTGCAGGGCGCCCCGCTCGACGCCGTCGCGATCGACGCGGGTTACAGCGTCGTGTGCGATCCCCGCGCGGACGTCCCGGACTTCCAGTTCACGTCCTTGAACGTCGACGCGCGCTGGGCCGCGGCGAACGCGGCGATCCTCACGCGCTTCCTGCGGGCGTTCGTGCGCGCCCACGCGTTGTTCTACCGGGATCCGGACGCCGCGACCCGCGTCGCGGCGATCGAGACCGGCGTGGCGCCCGCCTACCTCACCAGGGCGTGGCAGACCTACACGGACGAAGCGATCTTCCCCCGCGACGGCGACGCGAGCACCGCCGCGGTCCAGGCCCTGATCGAGGTCAGCGCGCTGATCCGCGCGTTGCCGAACCGCCGTCATTCGGAGGCGGACCGCTACATCGACCGGCGCTACCTGCGCGCGGCGCACCGCTCCTTGCCGTGACGCTCGCACCTTCCTGAGGCCCGACCGGTCGCCGTCCGCCCGTCAGAGCGCGCCGGCGCGGCCACCGCCCGGGACCTGCCGCGGGCGCGCAGCGTCGTGCTGGTCCGAGGTGATCCCGCTCCCGCAGGCGTCCGGTCGGCCCGGCCGGCGCTGACCGGACGCGGCGCCGCGGGCCGAACCCGGGCGCTTCCCGATCCCGTCCGGGGTTCCCATGCCGGTCCGGGCGGCGGGGTGGGGGCTGGGCTGCGTGCGGCGAAGGTCCCGGTATGTCCGGACGCGGTCCCTCAGCCCTACCTACCGGTCATCGGGCCGAAACGGATCTGGAGCGCGCGCATGCAGGACATCCCGTTGGGGGCGAAGGGGAGCTTCGCCATGCTGGTCGGGCCGTCACATCTGGCCAGCCAGTTCAAGGACAACATCCTGCCGCCGGTCTTCGCCACGCCGATGATGGTGCTGATCATGGAGAACGCGGCGCTGAACGCCGTCCGCCAGTACCTCGATCCGGGCGAGAGCGCCGTCGGTACGAAGGTCGACGTGACCCACATGGCGGCGACCCCGGTCGGGCACCGCGTCCGGGCAGAGGCCGAGGTGGTCGGCGTCGCCGGCCGCCAGATCCAGTTCCGCGTCGCCGCCTGGGACGAGGCCGAGCAGATCGGGACCGGAACGCACGAGCGCATGATCGTCGACATCGAGCGGCTCGGCAAACGTCTCGCCGGCAAACAGCCCGCGGCGTCGAAGCGCGTCTAGCTCCGGAGCCCGGAGGGCGCGCGTCCGTCAGCGCCGGGGCGCCCCGCCCTGACGGGCCTCGACGCTCAATCCGGGCGGTCCGCGCGCGCGGCGTCGGTCTGCCGCACCGCGACGGCCGCCCTGATCGCCTCGTAATCGGCCTTCTTCAGGACGCGCCGGGTCACGAGATCCTCCGGGGAGCCGTAGGGCCGGAACGCGACGATCCTGCGCCCGATCATGCCGGCCCCGAGGGCGTTCAGCTCCTCGACGGACGCCGTGTTGAGGTCGACGCCCTGGCCCGGAGAGGCCGGCGGCTGGCCGGAGCCCGGCGCGCCCTCGGCCTGCGTCTGCGGCGGCGTCGGCCTCGCCGCCCCGCTCGCCGCGGGGGTATCCGACGACGCTGCCGGCGATGCGGGCGGGGTTGCCGCCAGAGACGACGGGGGGGCGGCCGTCGCGTTCCGCGGCGCCGGGGCGGCGCGCTGGGCGGATCCGGCGTTCGGCCCCGGATAGACGGACCGGATGGCCTCGCCCTGCGGGTCGATCCCGGACCGGTCCTGCTTGGACACGGGGATCGTCGCGGATGCCTGCCTGTCGCGGCTCGCGTGAGGACGGGGCCCGTAGGAGACCCAGAGGCCCGCCAGAACGACCGCGGCCACCGCCAGACCGGCGCTGATGGACAGCGTGGATCGGCTCATTCTCACAACCTCCTCTTGGCGGGCGGGGGACTGCCCCACGGCGATGGCACGATCGAGGCGGGCTAACCCAGCCCGAGCGGCATCGCCATCCGCCGCGTGAGGTTCGCCGATCCGAATCCTGCGGCGCGCTGGCGCAGCCCCGGCCGAGCCCGGATCGTCGCCCGCGCGCGGGCGGACGTCTGATAACGCCCGCGCTCGGGTCCCGCCGTCAGAGTTCGAGGGTCACGGCGCCCCGCGCGCGCGACACGCAGGCCATCATGCGGCTCCGGCGCTCGGCGTGCGGCAGGACCGCGTCGCGGTGGATGACCGTGCCGTCGCGATAGCCGCACGCGCAGGAGCCGCAGACGCCGAGTTCGCAGGAGGACGGCAGGTCGAACCCCGCGCCGCGCAGCACGTCGAGCAGCGACCGGTCGGCGGGCACGTGGAGCACCTGCCCGGTGGAGGCGATGCGCGCCTCGAACGGCTCCGGCGCGAAGCCCTCGTCGCGGAGCGGCTCGAAATGCTCGCTGTGCACCCGCTCGACGGGCCAGCCCCGCGCGACCAGGCCCGTCTCCACCGCGTCCATGAGGCGCCGCGGCCCGCAGGCGTAGACGTGGGTCCCGGCCTCGGCCGGTCCGAGAACGTCGGGATCGAAGCGGCGGCCCTCGGACCCGAACCAGCAGCTGAGGCGCGGCCCGCAGACCGTCCGCACCGCCGCCAGCAGCGGCGCCCGCTCGGGGGAGGGGGCGCAGAGATGGAACGCGTAGTCGGCCCCCGACGCGGCGAGCGCGCGCGCCATGGCGAGCAGGGGCGTCACCCCGATCCCGCCGGCCACGAGCAGGTGGCGGCGCGCCTCGGGGTCGAGGGGGAAGTTGTTGCGGGGCGCCGAGACGTGGGCGAACGCCCCGGGCGCGAGCGTCTCGTGCGCCCAGGCCGAGCCGCCCCGGCCGGCCGCCTCCCGCTTGATCGCGATCTCGTAGCGGCCCCGGTCGGCCGGGTCGCCGCACAGCGAGTACTGCCGCACCCGCCCGTCCGGCAGGCGCAGGTCGATATGGGCGCCGGCCGTCCAGGCGGGGAGTTCCGGGCGCGCGGGATGGACCAGACCGAGGTGCAGCACCTCCGGCGTCGTCGCGACCGCGTTGGCGACGCGCAGCTTCATGATCAGGCGGGCCGTCATCGCGCGCAGCTCCGTCAGTCCAGCAACTCGATCGCGTCGCCGGGCCGGATCACGCCGCCGCTCTCGATCCCGCAGTTCAGGCCCGAGCGATTGTAGAGCGGCAGGTAGACCGGCATCCCGAGCAGCTCCTCCAGATAGCGGCAGGGGAAGTTGAGGCGCCCGCCCCGCAGGATCACGGCGCCGACCCGGAAGCGCCGGCCGACCAAGTGGTTGAGCGGCACGCCGCGCACCGTGAGGTTGCGCCGATGGTCACCCGGCAGGAGGCGCAGCGGCCCCTCCTGCAGCGGCGGGTCGTTGCGGTTGAGGGCGTCGAGCGCCTCCTGCTCGATCAGCGTGACCTCGCGCACGTCGGGCTTGGGCGAGTAGGTGCCGGTGCCGAGGAAGTAGCGGTCGCCCTCGATCCCGCGGCCGGCCACGCACACGGCCTCGGACACCTCCTCCATCTCGTAGCTCGCCGCGGGGGCGATGTGGATGTGGGTCAGGCTGCCGACCCAGCCGGCGGCGCCGCCTGGAACCCGGACGGCCGCCGATCCGGCCGCGTGCGCGAAGGCCTCGACCATGCGGGGTGCGGTCTCGCCGGTCATCGTGCTGCTCGCCTCGGTTGTCATGCGGCCTCCGTGGCGAGCGCGATCGCCTCGATCTCGACCCGGGCGTCGCGCGGCAGGCGCGCGACCTCGACCGTGGAGCGGGCCGGGGCCTCGCCCGGGAAGTGCTCGGCGTAGACCGCGTTCATCGCGGCGAACTCCGCCATGTCCTTGAGGAACACGGTCGTCTTCACGACGCTCGCGAGGCTGGCGCCGCCCGCCTCGAGCACGGCGGCGAGGTTGGCGAGGGAGCGCCGGGTCTGCGCCTCGACCCCCTCCGGGAACGCGCCGGTGGCGGGATCGATCGGCAGCTGTCCGGAGGCGAAGACCAGCCCGCCGGCCCGGATCCCCTGGGCGTAGGGCCCGACCGCCGGGGCGGCCTTCTCGGTGCGGATAGTGTGCTTCGTCGTGCGGTTCGTCATGCGGTTCGTCTCTCGTCGGTCTGTTTCAGATAGTGGACGATAATCCACTCTATGGGAAGCCGCCGCGCGCGTCCGGCGCGGCGGCTCACCCGGTCAGTCGATCGGCTTCCGCGCCGTCTCCGGGGCGAGGAGCGTGGCCGTGAGCGTGATGCAGGCGAGGGCGATCAGGTAGACGGAGATCGGCCAGGTCGCGCCGGAACTCCAGCCCAGCAGGGCCGCGGCGATCAGCGGGGTGAAGCCGCCGCTGAGGGCCGCGCCCACCTGGAAGCCCAGGGAGGCGCCGCTGTAGCGCAGGCGCGCGTCGAACAGCTCGGACATCCACGCGGCGCCGGTACCGAACATGATCCCCTGGCCGAAGCTCAGGGCCACCGCGACGGTCAGCGTGATGATCGTCGGGTCGCGCGTGTCGAGCAGGGTGAACAGCGGGAACGCGAAGGCGATCGAGAACAGGCAGGCGGCGACGAACAGGGTCCGGCGACCGTAGCGGTCCGACAGCCAGCCGAAGGCCGGCAGGGTGAAGAGCTCGATCACCGCCGCCACCAGGATGCCGTTCAGGATGATGCTGCGCGACAGCCCGAGCTGTCCGGTCACGTAGGAGATCGAGAACACGGTCACGACGCTGACGTAGGCGATCTCGGAGACCTTGAGGCCCACGGCCTTCAGGAAGGTGCGCGGGTGCTCGGTGAGGATCTCCATGACCGGCAGGCGCGCCACCGCGGACCGCCGCTTCACCCGCTGGAACGCGGGGGTCTCGTGCAGGCGCAGGCGGATGAACAGCCCGAGGCCGACCAGCAGCGCGCTGGCCAGGAACGGGATCCGCCAGCCCCAGGCGAGGAAGTCCGCCTCCGGCAGGAAGCCGCACAGCGCGAAGGCCCCGATCGACGCGATGACGCCGAGGGGGTAGCCGAGCTGGACGATGCTGCCGAAGAATCCGCGCCGCTCCGCGGGGACGCTCTCCACCACCATCAGGACCGCGCCGCCCCACTCGCCGCCGATCCCGATGCCCTGGACCAGGCGCAGCGCCACGAGCAGGATCGGGGCCCAGAGGCCGATCTGCGCGTAGGTCGGCAGGCACCCGATCAGGAACGTGCCGAGGCCCATGATGATGATGGTCAGGGACAGCATCGCCTTGCGGCCGATCTTGTCGCCGAAATGCCCGAAGATGACCCCGCCGAGGGGGCGCGCCAGGAAGCCCACCGCGTAGGAGCCGAACGCCGCGATCGTGCCGACCAGCGGGTCGAAGCTCGGGAAGAACAGCTTGTTGAACACGAGCGCCGTGGCCGTCCCGTAGATCAGGAAGTCGTACCACTCGACCGTCGTCCCGATGACGCTCGACCAGACGATCTGGCGCCGGTCGGCGGCCGGCACCGGGCCGGCCTCGCGAGCCGGGGACGCCTCAAGGGGCAACGCGGTATCGGCCACGGCACATCCTCCACTGTGATGGATAAAAATCCATTCTTGTGGAGGCAAGCGGCGTGCCAGTCCGGTCGCTCGCGCTTCGGGAGGCGCTCAAGAGCGCGGTCCGGCGCAAGGTGCGGCGCAAGGTGCATTTCGGTGGCCCCTGCGCTAGGCGGGGCAACTCTCTCGGTGCCGCGCCCCGGTCGCGCGGCCCGGTCGCGGGCGCGGATGACGGGGCATGACGGCGAGGACGATCATCGGGGCGGACCCGGCAGCGACGGAGACCTCCCCGCAGATCCACATCGCCGAGGAGATCCGGCGGCGGCGCCGGGAGCAGGGCCTGTCGCTGGAGACGCTGGCGGCGCGCTCGGGCGTCAGCCGCTCGATGATCTCCAAGATCGAGCGCTCCGAGGCCGTGCCGTCGACGGTGGTGCTGTCCCGCCTCGCGGAGGCGCTCGGCGTCACCTTCTCGCGGCTGATGGCGCCCGCGACGGAGCGCGAGATCCTGCTGATCCCGGCGAGCCGCCAGCCGATCCTGCGCGACGAGGCGTCCGGCTACCTGCGGCGCTGCATCTCGCCGGTCCTGCCGGGGCGCGGCATCGACTGGGTGCTCAACACGCTGCCGCCGGGCGCCAGCACCGGCGAGTTCACCGCCCATCGCCGCGGCGTGTCCGAGTACATCTACGTCCTACGCGGCCGCCTGCGGGCGGTGATCGGCGAGCGCGCGGTCATCATGGAGACCGGCGACAGCCTGTATTTCGAGGCCGATGCCGGGCACGCCTTCACCAATGTCGGCACGGAAGCGTGCGAGTACTTCCTGGTGATCGATCCGTCGCGCGTCCGCTGAGCCGGGGAGCGGTCGGGCGCGTCAGTGGAACGCCTTGAAGGCGATGATCGTCTCGGAATCCTTCACGCCGTCGAGGCGCAGGAGGAAATCGTTCACGAACAGCCCGATATCGACGTCGTTGTCCACGTGGAATTTGGCCATGATGTCGAAGCGCCCAGCCGTGGAGTAGATCTCCGACGCGATCTCCATCGCGACGAGCGCGTCGGACACGGCGTAAGTCTTGCCGATCTCGCATTTGATCTGCACGAAAAATGTCTTCATGTCCGTCTCGCTCGATGGCGCGCCGCCACGGCCGCGCGGATCGGACCGCCGACCCCGCCGGAGCGGTCGAGCCTAGCACCGTTCCGCGCGCCCGGTCAGGCGGCGGCGCGCGGGCGGAGAAACGCCAGGACCTCGCGGGCGAAGATCTCGGGGGCCTGGAGCTGCGGGACGTGGGCGCAGTCCGGCAGCGTCACGAACCGCGCGTCCGGCAGCCCGGCCGCGAGCTCGCGGGCCATGGCCGGCGGGGTCGCCTCGTCCTCCTCCCCGACGAGCACCAGCGCCGGGGCGCGGATCTCGGAGAGGCGCGCGCGCAGGTCGAGGCCGGCCAGGGCCGCGCAGGCCGCCCGGAACACGTCGACGTCCGTGCGCAGGAAGGCGGCCCGGCGCTCGGCCATCAGGTCCGGATGCGCGGCCTGGAACGCCGGCGCGAACAGGCGGCGCATGGCCGTGTCGGCGATCGCCGCGAGCCCCTTCTCGGCCGCCGCGCCGGCCATGCCGCGGAACGCGGCCCGGCCGGGCTCCGGGAAGCAGGCGCCGCAATCGGCGAAGACGAGCCGGTCGAAGAGGTCGGGGTGGCGCAGGGCGCAGAGCAGCAGCACGAAGCCGCCGTAGCCGTTGCCCAGCCCGGCCGCCGGCCGGCCCCCGGTCGCCGCGCGCACCGCCGCGCCGACCCGGTCGGCGACGGCCTCGAGGCCGCCCGGCGCGGGCCCGGAGGCGCCGAAGCCGGGCAGGTCGGGGAGGAGGAGCCGGAAGTCGCGGCCGAGCGCCGGGGTGACCCGGTCGAAGCTCGTCCGGTCGGCGAGCAGCGAGTGCAGCAGGACGAGGGGCGGGCCCTCGCCGGACAGGGTCACCGCGACCTGGCCATCCGCGAACATCGCCTGCATCCGAGACCTCCCCCGCCGCTGCCGGCGGCTCCACGACGCTGTCGCATCCGACGCGTTCGCTCGCAATCCGGTTGACGTGATATTTCACGAATGGCAGCATGTGTCGATCCGACGAGGCCGTGCGTGCTGCTCCGAGACAACATCTACGCGGCGATCCGCGCCGACATCCTGGCCTGCGTGCTGCGCCCTGGCGCAGAGGTGCGCGAGCAGGAACTGGCCCAGCGCTACGCCGTGAGCCGGCAGCCTGTCCGGGAAGCGCTGCTGCGCCTGGAGCGCGAGCGCCTCGTCACGGTTCACGCCCGCCAGGGATATCAGATCAACGCGATCTCGGTGGCCGACGCGCGGGATCTGCTGCGCATGCGCCTCGCCCTCGAGCCAGCCTGCGCCGCCGAGGCCGCGGCCGGCGCGCCCGAGTCCGTCCTGGCGGCGCTCGACGGGTTCCGCGCCGTCGCGGACGGCGCCGACTTCATCGCGGAGAACCGCGCCTTCCACATCGCCCTCGCCGAGGCGTCGGGGAACCGCCGCATGGCCGCGACCGTGCGCGACCTCGTCGAGCAGGCGGACCGGCTCGTCCGGGTCAGCCTCGACGGCATCCGCGGGCGCGACCCGGCGCAGCTGGTGGACGAGCACGCCGCCATCATCGACGCCGTGCAGCGGCGCGACGGGCGCGGGGCGCGCCGCCTCGTGCGCGCGCACGTCGCCCAGGCCGAGCGCCGCATCCTGACCGCCCTGGAACGCAGCGCGATCGTCCTCTGAACGAGGCCGCGCCCGGCGCCGAGCCTAGGGACGCGGTCGAACACGACACGGGCACGACAACGGGCCCGATACGGGCCCGACACGGGAGAGACGCCATGACCCTGCACGCGCCGGAACCGACCGTCGAGACACGGGGCAACTTCATCGACGGGCGCGAGGTCGAGGCCGGCGACGGGACGCTGATCGACGTGCGCAACCCCGCCACCGGCGCGGTGATCGCCCGGATCCCCAATTCGGGGCCGGCCGACGTCGACCGGGCGATGCAGGCGGCCCGGGCGGCCTTCGAGGGCCGGGAATGGGGCGGGATGGACATCCGGGCGCGCGCCCGGCTGGTGAACCGGCTGGCCGACGCGTTCGAGGCCAACCTCGACACGCTCTACCGGCTGGAGACCACCAACAACGGCCGGCCGGTCAACGAGACCCGGGCCCAGCTCTCGCGGCTGCCGGACTTCTTCCGCTACTTCGCGGGCGTGGCGCTGGCGCGCCGCGACGACGTCATCCCGGTGGAGGGCAACTACCTCAACTACACCCGCCGCACCCCGATCGGCGTGGTGGCGAACTGCACCCCGTTCAACCACCCGCTGATGATCCTGTGCAAGTCGCTGGCGGTGGTGCTCGCCACCGGCTGCACCACGGTGGTCAAGCCGTCCGAGTACACGCCGCTCACGACGCTCAAGCTCGCGCAGATCTTCACCGAGGCCGGCCTGCCGCCGGGCGTGTTCAACATCGTGCTGGGGCTCGGCGCCTCCACCGGCAAGGCGCTGGCCGAGCACGGCGACATCAACAAGCTCGTGCTCACCGGCGGCACCGAGGCCGGCCGGATCGCGGGTGCGGCGGCCGCGAAGGTCTTCGCCCACCAGACCATGGAGCTCGGCGGCAAGACCCCCGTGATGGTGTTCGACGACTTCGACGTCGAGCGGGCGGTGAACTACGCGGCCTTCGGCGCCTTCATCGGCGCCGGCCAGACCTGCGTGTGCGGCAGCCGCCACCTCGTCCAGGCCTCGATCTACGACGAGTTCGTGGAGCGGCTCGCCGCCAAGACCGCCGCGATCCGCCTCGGCGACCCCTTCGACCCGGCGACCCAGCTCGGCCCGGTCATCTCCGAGCGGCAGCGCGACCGGGTCCTCGCCTATGCCGGCTACGGCCGCGACCAGGGCGCCCGCGCGGTGGCGGGCGGCCGGGCGGCCCGGGTACCGGGTTTCGAGGGCGGCTACTTCGTGGAGCCCACCGTGTTCGCGGACGTCACCGCCGACATGCGCATCTTCCAGGAGGAGGTGTTCGGGCCCTTCACCAGCGTCACCCGCTTCGAGGACGAAGCCGACGCGCTCCGGCTGGCCAACGACTCGCCCTTCGGCCTCGCCGCGGCCGTGCGCACCCGCGACGTCGCCCGGGCCCACCGGGTGGCGCACGCGGTCAAGGCCGGCATCGTCTGGATCAACGACCACCACCGCCTCGACCCGGCCTCGCCCTGGGGCGGGGTCGGCGACAGCGGGCTCGGCCGCGAGTGCGGCCTCGAGAGCTTCAACGACCATTTCGACGTGAAGAGCGTGATGGTCGCCACCGGCGACGGGCCCTTCGACTGGTACCGCGACACGGCCGGCCAGCGCCGCCTGAACTGACGACCGGCGGCGCGGGGGATGCGAGGTCCGCGCCAGACGGACCCCTTCCGCGCCGGCCTTGAACCCGAGGAAGGAAACGCCCCATGTCCGAAGCCGTGAGCCCGGCGGTCAACGCCGGAGGCCGCCTCGACCGCCTGCCGATCGGCCCGTTCCATCGCCGCATCATGTGGCTGATCGGGATCGGCATGTTCTTCGACGGGTTCGACATCTACATCGCCGCCACCGTGCTCGGCGCGACCCTGAAGAGCGGCTTCTCGACCCTGCCGCAGAACGCGTGGTTCGTCTCGGCCACCTTCGTGGGGATGATGGCGGGCTCGTTCCTGACGGGCTTCTTCGGCGACCGCTACGGGCGGCGCTTCACCTACCAGGCGAACCTCCTGGTCTTCGGGCTGGCCGCGCTCGCGGCGGCCTTCGCGCCGAACATGACGGTGCTGATCGTGCTGCGCTTCATCATGGGCGTGGGGCTCGGGGCCGAGAACGTCGTGGGCTACTCGACCATGACCGAGTTCGTGCCGGCGCGCTCGCGCGGGCGCTTCCTCGGCCTCATGGCGGTGTTCGTCGTCACGGGCCTGCCGGCCGCCTCCCTGATCGGCTACCTGATCATCCCCGCCTTCGGCTGGCGGGCGATGTTCGCGCTGGGCGGTCTCGGCGCGCTCGCCGTCTGGTACGCCCGCAAGAGCCTGCCGGAATCGCCGCGCTGGCTCGAGGCCGTGGGGCGCCACGCCGAGGCCGAGGCGCTGATGCGCGCGATCGAGGCCGAGGCGAGCCGCGGCGCGCCCCTGCCGCCCGCCGCCGCCATGGCGCCCGTCACGCAGCTCGGGCTCGCCGCCCTGTTCCGGCCGCCGCTCCTGTCGCGCCTGCTGCTGGGCTGCCTGTGCCTCGTGGTGATCAACACCCTGCTCTACGGTTTCGTGACCTGGCTGCCGACCTTCTTCATCCGGCAGGGCCTCTCGGTGGCGACCTCCTTCGGCTACGCGCTGCTGATGGGGCTCGGCGCGCCGGTGGGCAGCGCCATCGGCGCGCTGACCGCCGACCGCTGGGGCCGCAAGCCGACGATCATCGGCGCCTCGGCGACGGCCATCCTGTTCGGGATCCTCTACCCGATGACCCTGGATCCGGTCCTGCTGCCGCTGGTCGGGTTCGGGCTGACGGTGCCGATCTACGTGCTGGTGGCCCTGCTGTTCGGGATCTACATCCCCGAGCTGTTCCCGACCGAGGTGCGCCTGCGGGCCTCGGGCCTGTGCAACACGGTCGGGCGCGGGGCGACCATCGTGACGCCCTTCCTGGTCGTGACCCTGTTCGAGGCCTACGGCATCGCGGGCGTGACCGGCCTGATGATCGGGCTGCTCGCCCTGCAGATCGTGGCGGTCGCGGCGTTCGGCGTCGAGCCGCGCAGCCAGAGCCTGGAGAGCCTGGAGGCCGGCGTCGCGCCGGCCGAGGGCGACCCGGCCGCCCGGGCGCGGGGCACGGTGCCGCGCCCGATCCACTGAGACCGGAAGCGGCTCCGCCCGGCCGGAACACGGCCGGGCGGAGCGATCAGTTCCAGGTGTGCAGGACCGTGCGCCAGGCGCCGTCGCGCTTCTCCAGAACGTTCACCCAGTTGCCCTCGAACTTCTTCCGCGCGCCTCCGTCCCCGGGGCCGGTCATCTCCCAGCGGCCGGACACGATGAGCAGGTTGTCCTTCGGCAGCGCCGATTTCACCGTCGTCTTGTGCTCGTCCCACCCCTTCGCCTTCAGCCCGGCGAAGAACTTCTGAATGCCGTCGCTGGTCTGCGGCATGCCCTTCGTGACGACGATCGCGTCGGGCGTGTAGAGCTTGGCCAGCGCGTCCATGTCGCCGCCGTTATACGCCGCGTCCCACTGGCTCGCGGCGCTCTGCGCGTCGGCCTGCACGGTGTCCGACCGGCACAGGCTCGGCGTCATCAGGGCGACAGCGAGTACGGTCGCGTGCAGGACGTGGGGACGCAGCATGTCTTCCTCCATCGTGAAATGTTCTGGTTGATGAGAGCGTGACGGCACAGGATCTGCGGGGGCGGGCTAAGGGTATCTCTCCCAGGTCAGAGTGATGACGCTCATCCTGCCGTCGACGTTGAACTTGAACGGCACCGTCGTGAGGACGAGCCGCCCGTTCTCCCGCGCGACGTGCCGGACCTGGGAGGTCCCGGTCCAGGCCTCGTTCCAGGACGTGTCGATGTCGTGGACGACTTGGTCGCCCTCGAACCGGTAGGTCCCGGCATAGGCGAAGAAGGTCTTGTGGAGCCTGATCCGGTCCGCGTCGGACATCTTGTCGTTGGCGATCGGCCGCTCCCGGCCCTGGTGGGCGCAGACCACCATCATGCGCCCGTCGCGGCCGTAGTGGATCCACCCGGTCGGCTTCGGGCCGCCATAGGCGTCGACGGTCTCGCCCGTGTCGACGATCCGGCGCGTGGCCGCGGCGAGGCGCCAGGTCCCGACGACCGCGTCCGGGTCCAGCGCACCTCCCGCCGAGACGCCGAGCCCGCCCGGGACCACGACGGCGACCAAGACGGCGGCCACGACGGCGGCCACGAGGCCGACCGTCGCCGTCCGGCCGAGACCGCGCGCCGGGGCCGCGCCGCGTCCCTTCCGTCGAAACCAGCGGAACCCTTGCTCGACGACGCGCATCGTTGCGACCCCCGAGACGGATGTGGGGAATCAGAGTACGAACGGAGCGTACACGGCCAGACGATTATTGAATACGATCCACAATGGTGATGCAAGTCAGATGTGTTGATATTTTTTGGATCGAAAACAGTCCAAGCGATGCCGATATCCGCACGAAGCTGGAGAGCCCGGTATGTCTGGGCGCGCGGGACGTTCCAGATCCGCGCGGCCGGATCCTCCGCTGCACCTGCGCCGCCCCACCTGCGCGAGGCGTGCGAACATCTGCGCGTCCGAGACGATTGACCGCTCGTCGGAGGAATGCCGCGCGCCTTTCGAGGGCGGCGCGCAGGGGCTACGCTCCCACTGATGTCCGCGGAAACCGACCCCCATCCCGACCCCAGGCCGACGCTCGCGCGGCCCGACGACGATCCCTACCTCTGGCTGGAGGAGGTCGACGGGCCCGACGCGCTGGCCTGGGTCGAGGCGCGCAACGCCGAGACGCTCGCCCGCTACGGCGATGCCGGTTTCCGCCGCGACCGCGACATCGCCCGCGACCTCCTCGACCGGCCGGGACGGATCCCGTTCGTCCAGCGCTTCGGCACCGGGCTCTACAATTTCTGGACGGACGAGGCGCATCCGCGCGGCCTGTGGCGCCGCGTCGAGGAGGCCGGCTACCGCGCCGCGGTCCCGGACTGGGAGATCCTGCTCGATCTCGACAGCCTCGCGGCGACCGAGGGCGAGGACTGGGTCTGGGCCGGCGCCGCGATCCTCAAGGGCGACCTCGATCGCGCCCTGGTGCGCCTCAGCCGCGGCGGCAAGGACGCGGCCGTGGTGCGCGAGTTCGCCCCGGATACCCGCACCTTCGTGGCCGACGGCTTCGTCCTGCCCGAGGGCAAGGGCGGCGCGACGTGGCTCGATCGCGACACCGTGCTCCTGTCCAGCGCCCTCGGCCCGGGCATGGCCACGCGGTCCGGCTACGCGCGCACCGTCCGGCTCTGGGCGCGCGGCACGGATCCGCGCGACGCCCCCGTCCTGTTCGAGACCGCCGAGACCAGCATGGATGTCTGGGGCGCGGCCGACCGGCAGACCGGGGCCGAGCGGATCACGGTCGTCGAGCGGCTCGGCTTCTTCGACGCGGCGATCCACATCGGCGACCGCACCGGCCTGCGCGCGCGCCTCGACCTGCCCACCCATGCCGGGGTCCAGCTGCACCGGAACCACCTGTCCGTGCGGCCGCGGCGGCCCTGGACGGTGGACGGCGTCGCCTACGCCACCGACACGGTGCTGGCGATCGCGCTCCCCGACCTGCTGGCGGGACGTCGCGCCTTCACGGTCCTCTGGCAGCCGGACGAGCGGCGCGCCCTCCAGGGCGTGTTCTGGTCGGCCGGGCGGCTGATCGTGGACGTGCTCGAGGACCTGCGTCCGACCTACCGGATCTTCGAGCCGGGGCCGGGCGGCTGGACCGAGCGGCCCCTCGCCGGGCTGCCCGCCCTGGGATCCGTCCATCTCTGGCCCCTCGACGGCGATCCGGAGCGGGCGGACGGAGCCCTGCTGGCGCTGGCCCACGATCCGGTGACGCCGCCGGCGCTGCTCGCCTTCCCGCCCGCGCTCGACGCCCCGGCCATCCTGCGTCAGGCGCCCCCGGCCTTCGATGCGCGCGGCGTCCGGGTGACGCGCCACGAGGCCCGGTCGGCGGACGGGACGCGCGTTCCCTACGTTCAGGTCGGGCCGGAGGCCGAGACCGGTGCGGCCCCCGTCTACCTGACCGCCTATGGCGGGTTCGGGCTCTCGCGCCTGCCGGATTACCAGCCCGTGCTGGGCAAGCTCTGGCTGGAGCGCGGCGGCACCTGCGTGACCGCCAACATCCGCGGCGGCGGCGAGTTCGGCACCCGCTGGCACCACGCGGGCCGGCGCGAGGGCAAGGCGCGGGCGCACGACGACTTCGCCGCGGTGGCCGCCGATCTCGTCGCCCGCGGCGTGACGCGGCCGGGCCGGATCGCGGCCGAGGGCGGCTCGAACGGAGGCCTGCTGATCGCCAACATGCTCACCCGCTACCCGGAGCGGTTCGGCGCGCTGGCCTGCACGATCCCGCTGATCGACATGCGCCGCTACACGAAGCTCCTGGCCGGCGCGAGCTGGATCGGGGAGTACGGCGATCCGGACGATCCGCAGGACTGGGCGTTCCTCTCCGGGATCTCCGCCTACCACGCGGCCGAGGCCGGGCGGCCCTATCCGCCGATCCTGCTGGCCACGAGCCGCGGCGACGACCGGGTTCATCCCGGCCACGCGCGCAAGATGGCGCAGAAGCTCCGCGTCCTCGGCTGCGACGTCGCCTTCTACGAGCCCGCGACGGGCGGGCACGGCGCCGGCAAGGACAGCGCGCAGGCGGCGGCGTTCAGGGCGCTGGGGCTGACCTTCCTGCGCCGCGCCATCGGGTGGGATGACCCGGTCGCGTGAGCGCGGCCTCGGCCCGAGCCGCGGCGGCGCGACCGGGCTGCGGCGCGCCGGTCTGCCCCGTCGCCCACCGGCCGCCGACAGGCGCCGGGGACCTCATCGGGCGCGGTCGTGCTGGCGGCGCGTCTCGGACGGTGTGCAGCCGTAGCGGCGGCGGTAGCGCTGCCCGAAATCGCCCATGTGGGCGAATCCCCAAGCCCGGGCGATCGCGGCGATCGACCGGCGCGGCGCCGCGATCGCGGTCAGGTCCTCGTGGGCCCGCGTCAGACGGCGCTCGATGATGAACTGAACCGGCGTCCGGCCCAGCTCCTTCCGGAACGCGTTCTGCAGCGATCGGACACCGGTCCCCACCGCGGCCGCGATATCGGCCAGGGTCATGGCGGTCGGCAGGTTCGCCTCGATGTACTCGATCGCCCGCCGGAGATGCGACGCGGCGACGTCGCCGGTGGGCGCGGCGGGTACGGCGGCCCGCTTCGGCCAGGCGGAGAGCAACTGGTAGCTCATGACCTCCTGAAGCAGAGGCAGCATCAGGTCCGCCTCCCGGTCCAGGTCCTGGAGGCGGCGCCGGATCAGCCGGATCGTGCAGAACAGGGCCCACAGGCCGGGCATCGTCATGTCGGCGATCGGCGCCAGGGCCGGGAGGGCGGCGCGATCGCGCCCCGTGAGGGCGTCGTTGGCAGCGGCGAGCGCGTCGACGGCGATCGTCGCGCTCACGGCCCCGACCGCGCTCGAGGCGCGCACCTCGCGCAGGTCGTCGAAACCGGTCAGGGCGGCGATCGCCGGCGATGCCAGGATGTCGCCCCGGCGATGGGCGTAGACGATCTGGCCCCGCGTGACGAAGCGGACCGTCAGGAGGCCCGCGGAGAATTTCGGGGTGGTGACGAAGCCGCTCGGCGACCGTGTCTCCCAGAAGCTCAGCATCTCGGTCTGACTTCCGGAGATCTCGATCGCCGGCGCCGCGGCGCGCGCGACGTCCAGATAGACCGCGATGCCGCCGGTGTCGTTGAACGACCGAAGCTGGTTCAGGGAGGCGATGGTGGCCGAGAACCGGGCCTGCGGTCGCCACAGGCTCGGATCGCGGCGCGTCTGATCTGCTGCCTTCATGTCGATCGTCTGGGGAGCGCGGCCGATCCGGGCGATCTCGATAGTCGCGGACCGCCGAACTATTTGGCCGCGTACGCGCTGCAGGGCAAGCGTATCCCGACCCTTTTGTCGATCAAGTCGCAGGTATCGGAATTATCAAGATCGCGAACAGATGGAATTATCGCGAATACTGAGATTTAAGAACTTGTTCAGCGGCGACATCTACATGGAGGGGCGAACGTCCCCGAACGGATCCCGGTCTCGCCGATCCCTTCGCACTTATCGCGGGTCGCCTCGATGCTGCACTTGTGTTCTTCCCGCGAGCGGGCGTGGCTGACGGCGCTGGGGCGCGCCCTGGCCGTCGTCGAGTTCGGAATCGACGGGGTCGTCCGCACGGCCAACGCCGCGTTCTTGGACCTGACGGGCTACAGCCTCCCGGAGATTCAGGGCCGTCATCACAGCCTGTTCGTGCCGGTCCGTCACCAGGGCGGTGCCGCCGAGCGCGCGCTGTGGGACGACCTGCGCGCCGGCACCGTCTCGGGCGACGAGTTCCAGCGCGTCACCAAGGACGGGCGCGAGATCTGGCTCCAGTCCAGCTACGTCCCCGTGTCCGGGCCCGACGGCCGGATCGAGAAGATCGTGACCTTCGCGATCGACATCACCGTCCTGAAGGCACAGACCCTGGATCTGAACGGCCAGATCGCCGCGCTGCACCGGTCCCAGGCGGTGATCGCCTTCGATCCGACGGGCGTGATCCTCAACGCCAACGCCAATTTTCTCGACGCGCTGGGCTACCGGCTGGACGAGATCGTCGGACAGCATCACAGCCTGTTCGTGGATGCGGACGAGCGGGCGGGGCCCGCCTACCGGGCCTTCTGGGACAAGCTGGGACAGGGCGAGTTCGCCGCGGGCGAGTTCAGGCGCGTGGCCCGGGACGGCCGGGACGTCTGGATCCAGGCGACCTACAACCCGATCCTCGATGCCGACGGACGCGTGGTCAAGGTCGTCAAGTTCGCGGCGGACATCACCGCGCAGGTTCGCGACCGCCAGCGGCGGGTGGAGGCGCAGCGGGTGATCGGCGGAGACCTCGACGCGATCGGCTCCGCGATCGAGGACATGGCCCGGCAGACGGTCGCGGCGGTCGAGACGGCCGGACGCGTGTCCGGCGACATCCAGTCGGTCGCCTCGGGTGCGGAGGAATTGTCGGCCTCGGTCGGCGAGATCAGCCAGCAGGTCGGTCGCGCCGCGCGCAGGGCCGGCGAGGCGGTCGAGCAGGCGAGGCAGACCGGCGCGATCGTCGCGGGGCTGAGCGGGCAGGCCGCGCAGATCGGCGAGGTCGTCACGATGATCCAGGGGATCGCCGCGCAGACCAACCTGCTGGCCCTCAACGCCACGATCGAGGCCGCGCGCGCCGGCACGGCCGGCAAGGGTTTCGCCGTGGTCGCCTCCGAGGTCAAAGCCCTCGCCGAGCAGACCGCCAGGGCGACCGATCAGATCCGGGGGCAGATCGTGGCGACGCAGGCGGCCACCCGCGACGCCGTCGACGCGATCGGCTCGATCCAGGCGACGATCCGGGCGCTCGACCAAGTGTCCGGAGCGATCGCCGCCGCGGTGGAGCAGCAATCCGCCGTCACCCGCGAGATGTCGGGCAGCATGCAGGCGGCGGCCCAGGGAGTGGCGACGATCGCGGGCGGCATGGACGCCATCGCCCGGTCGAGCGACCGCGTCGACGCGGCGACGCGTCAGGTCCGCGAGGCCGCGCGCGCCGTGCGCTGAGCCGAAGGCGCCGCGCCGGTGTCGGGCTCCCGGCGGGCGGGACCGCGAAGGCGGGGCCGCCGGCAGGGGAGAGGCTCCCGCCTCAGAGGCCCATGAGCACGCCGGCCGAGCCGGCGACCGTCATTGCGAGGCCGCCCAGGAAGGCGCCGATCATCGCGTAGGAGAAACCCTTCAGGACCATGTCGTGCACGCCTCTCATCGAGCAGCGGGTCTCGGAGACCCGGGATCACCAACTGCAGCGATGATGCCGGATCGGCCGGGCGCGTGCGGTGCGAAGAGTCACGCTGCGCCGCGGAACCGTTCGGCGCCGGTTCAGGCGGCCCCGGCGGGCGCGCCAGTCGCCGGGCCGGTCCCGCTCAGGCGAAATGCGCCGGCAGGCTGAGGGCCTGCGCGTAGGTCGCGAGGGCGACGGCGCCGGCGATCAGGGTCGCGGCCAGGGTGATGCGGTTGGTCCAGGTCATCGTCGTCTCCATCAGGATCGCGACCGGGCCACGACCCTGTTCGCGGTGTGGCCCCGATCTACGCCCGGGCTCCCGGCCCGGGCGTGTCCGAGAGCACCTGCGGAGCATCGGTTCCCGCGAGGATCCCGGGCCGCATGTCGACCGGACCTCATCGGTCCACCTTGCGGGCACAGGGGATGTCGCGACGCGGGACGGCGTGCCGTCCCGGGAGCCGATTCATCCGGCCTCGGCGTCCTGTTCCGCGTTGGACGCGACCGTGAATCCCTCACGGTCGAAGACGGTGTAGAGGACGCCGGCCGGATCGAGGCCGAGTCCCGCGATATGCGCGGTCGCCGCCTCCCTGGCTTCGGCCAGCGTGCTGAACGGATCCGGCAACTGGTACATCCGCGACGCCTGCTCGGCGCCGTCGCTCTGCACCGGCGGCGTTGTGATCTCGACCGTGTAGGGCACGACGTCCGCCTGCCGGTGACTAGTGGAACACGCCGAGGAAATACAGCAACAGAATGATCGGCAGCGGGATTCCCAGCAGCCACAGCAAACCACCGCGCAGCATTCGCATCTCCTTTATGTCTAAAATCGTACCGAAATATCGGTCGGTTCGAGACTGGAACGCGCGAACAGCGGAAATGGATGCACCTTCATGGCGTGAATGCTCGGATCGAACTTCCAATAGAGATGTGGAAAACCTGGATATGGCCGGCCGCGCGCGGTGAAGGGCGCGCCGATCCGGCCCGATCGCCGGGGCGGGGGCTCAGCGATGCAGCGCGGCGACCCAGTCCCTCGGGGGATCCACCAGGGCGGCCATCCAGGTCCTGGCCCAGGCCAGGCCAGGCCAGGCCAGGGCAGGGCGGTTCGCGTCGATCGGCCGAGCGGCCATCCGGGCGGCCATCCGGGCGGCCACGTAGGCGTCCTCCCGCGGCTTGCCCGTGTCCTGGGCGACCCGCTCCCGGCCGGGCCTGCTCCGGTGCGCCGACTGCGGGTCGAAGGCCGCGCGGACGCAGCCCTGTCAGGCGCGCTCCAGGCCCGGCAGGCCGGCCGTCTCCGCTGCCAGCGCCGCGGCGGGCGTCCGCCTACTCACCGGACGCGCGATCCGCCTGCGGGGCGGCGTCGGCGAGGGTCATCGCGTGGGCGGCCGTGCGCAGCTCATGACGGGCCACGCCGTCCGCGAGCGCGACCAGGGCGACGACCACGAGGCCCAGCATGAGGAGGCGGCGGATGGTCAGGGCGGGGATGAGCATCAGGGGCGCCTCGCGGAGACGTCCCCACCGTAGCGGAGCCGCCGCGCGCCGACTGCCACCCCGATGCCACATGAGTACGGAAAGCGAACGCCCGGCCGCCGGGTCCCGGCGGAGACAGCCCGGCCCACCCGCGACGCCGGCGCCGGGGCCCTGGCCGCCGTCGCGTGGGGCGCGGCCTCCGTGTACAGGGCCACCGCCTCGAATAGACGTCAGATCCGATCCGATACTGACGATTGTGCGCGCTCGCACGCATTCGCGGCAAACATCGGTCTAGTTTCCCTGTCGAACGCCGACATTCGGCCCGAACGAGCCGAGACGATCGTGACCGCCGGACCGACGATCGTCCTCACTCGCGACAGTTGACCGGATGACTTCGTGACGAAGTCGTACGAGGTCTGTCATGATCCTCCGCATGTTCGCTGCCGCCGCTCTCGCCGCGGCCCTCGCGACGCCCGCCTCAGCGCAGGGATCCGCGCAGGGACCCGCAGAAGGATCCGTGCAGGGACCCGCCGCGGAACACGGCCTGGCCGACATCACCGACGTGATGCTGCCCGAGATCTCCGTGACCTATTATCGGCCCGCTCCGGCCGACCGGTCCGCCGGCCCGCACGCGGCCGGCACGGCCGGCCGCCTGACCCGCTGACCGGCCGGGCCCTCGCGGCCCGACCGGTATCGCGGACCGGGTTCGGCGGGAGGGGAGGGCACTTCACGGCGCGCCGGCCGACCTCGCCCCGATCATGCCGGGCGTCGACGCGATCTCGCCGTGGGCTTCCCCGGCCGACATGCACGCACGATTAGTGTTGACGACCGGCAATGCTATGATCGGTGGCACGTATACGGTATGGATCGACGCCGTGAGCGCGCCTGGACGCGAGAGGCCGATTGCCATGACACGCTTGACCGTCGCCGCTCTGGTATTCGCCGTGGCGAGTCCCGCACTCGTCGCGCAGGCCCAGCAGGATATCCCGATCCAGCGGGATCTGAAGCGCATGGATCGTCTCGATCAACGGCTCGGGCGCGAGGATACCGAGCTGAAGGTCGATCCCAACGTGACGCCGGACAATCCGGACGGCGTCGTCGGCTTCGACGGACCTCCGTTCAACTACGGGGATCCCGGCGTGATGGGTGACGGCCCCCTGCCGCCGGGCTCGCCGGCCGACGACGACGACTGGTACTGACCCGGTCCGGCGTGCCCCGCGGCCCTGGGACCGAGCGCCTCGGCGAAGACGCCCGACACCAGGCTGCAGAAGGGGCGCAGCTCCGTTCGCGCGGACGATCGTTCCTGCGGTCGGCGCAATCCTGCTGTGGACAGGGGCTCCGGCCCGGCCGCCCGGCCGCCATCCTTTCCGGGGCGGTAACCATGCCGGTCCTACCAGCCGCGTCCCCGGACGGTGAGGCAGGTGGACGAATGGGCGACGACGTGGCGGCGATCCTGTTGACCCTCGTGACCGAGAATTCCGAGCTGCGCGAGCAGCTCGCCAGCGCGCAGGACATGCTGATGGAGACGGCCATCGATGCCGGGCAGCTCCATGCCCGGATCCAGGGTCTGGAGGCCGAGCGCGCGGCGTGGCGTGCCGAGGCCGGGCACCGGGACGCCCGCGCCGCCCTGACGGCCTGACGGTTCGGCCGCGCGCCGACCGGGCGCCGACCGGGCGCGGACGGGGCGCGGGGCCGGATGTCGCGGTCGGAACCGGGACCGTGTACGGTCAGGGGCCGTCGAACGATCGACACGGGAGCGCGCGGCGATGGTCACGGACGTCCTGCCCCCGCTCGGTCGGGCCGCGCTCCCGGCCGGCCTGCGCGCCCGCTTCGTCGAGGGCGTGAACGGCCTGCGCATGCATGTGCTGGAGGCGGGCGACGCGGGCCCCGACCGCCCCCTCGTCCTGCTGGTGCACGGCTTCCCCGAGATCGCCTATTCCTGGCGAAGGGTCATGCCGGCCCTGGCCGCGGCGGGCTACCACGTCGTCGCCCCCGACCTCCGGGGCTACGGCCGCACCGCGGTCGCGCCCGTCGCCTTCGCGGACGACCTCGCGCCCTACCGCCTGCACAACCACCTCCTCGACCTGCTGTGCCTGCTGAGCGCCCTGAAGCGCGACAGGATCGCGGCGCTCGTCGGCCACGATTACGGGGCCTGGGTCTGCGGCTACTGCGCCCTGGCGCGGCCCGATCTCTTCGGCATGGTCGCCCTCATGAGCGCGCCCTTCGCGGGGGCGCCGCCGCTCGGCGCCCTGGCCCGCGGCCTCCGGGCGCCGGCCGACGACCCGATCCACGCGGCGCTGGCCGCCCTGCCGCGCCCGCGCGCGCACTACCACCGCTACTACGCGTCGCGCCGCGCCGCCGCCGACATGGAGCGGAGTCCCCAGGGCCTCGCCGCGTTCCTGCGCGCCTATTTCCACCACAAGAGCGCGGACTGGCCGGACAACCGGCCCCGCGCGCTCGCCGGCTGGACGGCCGAGGCCCTCGCCGAGATGCCGACCTACTACGTGATGGACGAGGGTCGGACGATGCCCGCGACCGTGGCGCCGGAGATGCCGCCGCGGGGCGGCGCGGACTGCGCCTGGCTGACGGACGCGGAGCTCGCCGTCTACGCCGCCGAGTACGCGCGTTCCGGCTTCCAGGGCGCGCTCCAGGGCTACCGGTGCCGCATGGACGGCAGCATCGACCGCGACCTCGCGCGGCTCGCCGGCCGGCGGATCGAGGTCCCCCTCCTGTTCGTGTCCGGGGCGAGCGACTGGGGGCCGTTCCAGGTGCCGGGCGCGCTGGAGCGCATGGAGGAGGCCGCCGGCGCCGGCCTGCTCGGCTGCCACTTCGTGGCGGGGGCGGGGCACTGGGTTCAGCAGGAGCAGCCGCAGGCCGTCGTGGATCTCCTGCTCGACGCGCTCGGTCGCGGCAGCGCCGGATCCCGCGCCGGCCGGTAGGGGGACGCCGGCGCGGCGCGCCCACGGCTATCGGGGCGCCGACCGCCCGGCTATGTCTCCCGCGAACCGACCGGAGAACCGGTCGGACCGGGCGCCGCGCGTCCGTTCCGGATCCTCGAGGGAGGCCGACCGATGGATGTGGAAGCGCGCGCCATCCGGCGGGTCAGCAGGCGGCTCCTGCCCCTCCTGATCACCTGCTACTTCGTCTCCTACCTCGACCGGGTCAATGTCGGCTTCGCCGCGCTGACCATGAACAGGGACCTCGGCATCTCCGCCACGGCCTACGGGCTCGGCGCCGGCATCTTCTTCCTGACCTACTTCGTCTTCGAGGTGCCGTCGAACCTGATCCTGGAGCGGGTCGGGGCGCGGGTATGGATCGCCCGCATCATGCTGACCTGGGGGCTCCTGTCGGGCGCAACGGCCTTCATCGTCGGCGAGAAGAGCTTCTACGCCGTGCGCCTGCTGCTGGGCGCCGCGGAGGCCGGGTTCTTCCCCGGCATCATCTTCTACCTCACGCTGTGGTTCCCCGCGCGATACCGCGCGCGGATCATCGGCGCCTTCATGGTCGCGGTCCCGCTCTCGAGCGTCGTCGGCTCGCCGGTCTCGGGGGCGCTGCTCGGCCTCGACGGGGCCTGGGGCTTCAAGGGCTGGCAGTGGCTCTACGTCCTCGAGGCCGTGCCGGCCGTCATCCTCGCCGGCTTCGTCCTGGCCTTCCTGACGGACCGGCCGGCGCGGGCGGCCTGGCTGCCCGAGGACGAGCGCGCCTGGCTCACCGAGCGCCTCGCGCAGGAGCGGCGGGCGCGCGAATCCGCCCGCCGCTACAGCGTGCGGGACGCGCTCCTCGACCGGCGCGTGCTCGCCGTCGCCGGCGTCTATTTCGGCAATGTGGCGCTGCTCTACGGGCTCAGCTTCTTCCTGCCGCAGATCGTGAAGGGCTTCGACCTCACGAACCTCCAGACCGGCCTCGTCAGCCTCATCCCCTTCGCGATCGGGGTCGTCGGCATGCTCACCCTCGGCCGCTCCTCGGACCGCTGGGGCGAGCGCAAGGGGCACGCGGCCTTCGCGCTCCTGCTCGCGGCCGGCGGCACGGCCGCGGCGGCACTGGTCTCCGATCCCTACGCCAAGATGGCCCTGTTCAGCGTCTCGGCCTTCGGCATCTTCGGCGGCCTCCCGGTGATCTGGACGCTGCCCACCGCCTACCTGTCGGGCGCCGCGGCGGCCGGCGGGATCGCCATCATCAACGCCCTCGGCAACCTCTCCGGCTTCGCCGCGCCCTACGCGGTCGGCGCGATCAAGGATGCCACCGGCAGCTTCACGGGCGGGCTCCTCCTCATCGCGGCGGCCGGCCTCGCCGCCATGGTGACGGTCCTCTGCCTCTCCCACGACCGGCACCTGGAGCAGGCCGCGGCGCCCGGGGCGCAGGCGGCGGAGTAGGCGCGATCCGGGGGCGAGATCGCGCGGCGCCGCCCGGCCGCGCCCGAGTGGCGGGCGGCGGCCGTTCGACCTATGGCAGCGTCGGAACGTCCTCTCGGCGGAGGCCGAAACGCGGGGCCGCGCGACCCCGGGGACACGCCGTCGCTGGCGCCGCGCCGGTTCGAACCCATCGGAGCAGCCCATGAACGCCCCCGCTCCCGCCCCGCGGACCCGCCCGGACGCGGCGACGATCGCGGATCTCGCCCAGGCCCTGCGGGCCGTGCTCGGGGACCGGGTGACGGCGAGCCCGGCCGTGCGCGAGCAGCACGCCAACCAGCTCACCTGGGCGCCGTGCGAGCCGCCGGACCTCGTGGTCTTCCCGCGCACCACCGCGGAGGTGCAGGCCGTCGTGCGCGCCTGCGCCGCGCGCGACGTGCCGATCGTGCCCTACGGCGTCGGCACCTCCCTCGAGGGCCACGTCAACGCGCCGTTCGGCGGCGTCTCGGTCGACACGGCCGCGATGGATCGCGTCCGCGCGGTCAATGCCGACGACCTCGACTGCACGGTCGAGGCCGGCGTCACCCGCAGGGCGCTGAACGCGTACCTGCGCGACACCGGCCTGTTCTTCCCCATCGATCCCGGGGCGGACGCCACGATCGGCGGGATGGCGGCGACGCGGGCGTCGGGCACCAACGCCGTGCGCTACGGGACGATGAAGGACGCGGTGCTCGCGCTCACCGCGGTGATGCCGAACGGCGACATCGTCACGACCGCCCGCCGGGCGCGCAAGTCGTCGGCCGGCTACGATCTCACCCGGCTCCTCGTCGGCTCGGAGGGCACGCTCGGGATCATCACCGAGGTCACGCTGCGCCTGCACGGCATCCCCGAGGCGATCTCGGCGGGCATCTGCCCGTTCCCCTCGATCAAGGCGGCCTGCGACGCCACGATCCTGACGATCCAGTCCGGCATCCCGGTCGCGCGCATCGAGCTCCTCGACGAGGTCCAGGTCGCGGCCTGCAACCGCTACTCGAAGCTGGCCCTGCCGGAGACCCCGCTGCTCCTGGTCGAGTTCCACGGCACGGACGCGGGCGCGCGCGAGCAGGCCGAGCGGTTCGGCGAGATCGCCGCCGAGCTCGGCGGCGGCCCGTTCGACTGGGCGACCGGGGCCGACGAGCGCGCGCGCCTCTGGCAGGCGCGCCACGACGTGTACTGGGCCGCGGTCGCGCTGCGGCCCGGGCCCACCATCAAGAACATGTCGACCGACGTCTGCGTGCCGATCTCGCGGCTCGCGGAATGCGTGGAGGCGACGAAGCGCGACATCGCCGCGACCGGGCTCACGGCGCCGATCGCCGGCCATGTCGGCGACGGCAACTTCCACACCCTCCCGCTCGTCGATGCCGACAGCCCCGCGGAGATGGCCGCGGTGGCCGGCTTTCTCGATCGCCTGGTCGCCCGCGCGCTGGACCTGGGCGGCACCTGCACGGGCGAGCACGGGATCGGCCAGAAGAAGATGCGCTTCATGGAGCGCGAGCACGGCCCCGAGGCGCTCGGCCTCATGCGGACCCTCAAGCGCGCCATCGATCCCCGGAACCTCATGAATCCCGGCAAGCTGATCCCCTGACGCGGACCCGATCCGCGAACCCGCGCGCCCGGAGACCCGCCGTCCGGGCCCGGAGGCCACAGCTCCGGGCGGACCGATCCAGCGGGGCGGATCCCGCGGCCGGCACGCCGGGAAATTGGTCCGTCGGAGGGCTGCCCGCGCATCCCTGGCGTGCGGCGCAGACCGGATCGAGCGACGGGCGGTGCGCGATCAGGCACGGGGCCGCGCCGCTCGGTCAGACCGGCTTCGGTCCGGACCGCGTCTGACGGCGCTCAGAATCCGCGGCCGCGGTCGACCCGGTTGAGAAGCGGCTGCCCGTCCCGGCAGGCCCGGACCGCCGCGATCATCTGGCGCGCGGCGTCGTCCGGCTGGCTCGCGCTGGCGCTGTGGGGCGTCACGAGGATCCGCGGGTGTCCGAGGAGCGGGTGATCCGCGGGCGGCGGTTCCTCCGACAGCACGTCGAGCATGGCCGCCCGGAGCTGGCCCGTGTCCAGCGCCGCGATCAGGTCGCCCTCGACGACATGGGCCCCCCGCCCCGCATTGAGGAGCGCCGCCCCGACCGGGAGATGCCGGAACAGGTCCCTGTCGAGCAGTCCGCGCGTCTCCGGCGTCAGGGGCAGCAGGCACACGAGGATGTCGCAGCCGGACAGGAAGTCGGGGAGCGCCGCGCGGCCGGCGAAGCACGTGACGCGCTCCAGCGTCCTGGGGCTTCTCGCCCAGCCGCGGACCTCGAAGCCGAACCCGGCCAGGGCCGTGGCCGCCGCGCTCCCGAGCACGCCCAGGCCGAGGATCCCGACACGGGTGGTCCGCGCCGTGCGGATCGCGCGCGGGTTCCAGAGGCCCCGGCGGGTCTCGTCCGCGTAGAGGACGAGGTCCCGGTGCAGAGCCAGCACGCCGAGCGTGACGTACTCGACCATCGAGCGCGTGACGTCGGGGGCGACCATGCGGACGACGTCCACGTGCTCCGGCAGGGCCTCGAGCGGCAGGTGATCGATCCCGGCCCCGACGGAGAACACGAGGCGCAGGTCCGGCATCCGCGCGGCCAGGTCCGCGGGCGGCTTCCACCCGGCGAAGGCGCTCACGCCGGGAAACCGCGTTCCGTGCGCCCAGTCGATCAGGCCCAGCTCCGGCGCCTCCCGGGCGAACACGTCGTGCCAGACGCGGGCGTGCTCCGGAACGGTCTTGAGAACGACGGGGATCGCCATCGCCCTACACGGCTCCCGGCGCAGTCCGGCGGCCCGCGACGCGGCGTCGGGCGCCCCGCCCCGGCGCTCCCTCGGCGCCATCGGGCAGCGCGGGGGACCCGGCCTGCTCGGACTGCCTCAGAAGGGAGAAGGCCGGCGATGCGGGGTCGAACGCGACGAAATCGGGCTCCCGCGCCAGCAGGATCCGCAACGAGTTCAGCGTCCCGCCCAGATGCGTGCGCAGGAGCGAGACCGCGGTCTGCGCGTCTTGCCGGCACAGCGCCTCGAAGATCGCCCTGTGCTCGTCGAGCACCTCCACATGGTAGTTCTGCAGCGGGAAGGCGTTGCGTCGCACGCGGTCGAGCTGGCCGGTGGCGAGATGGATCGTGTCCCAGACGCGGGGAAAGCCGGCGCAGGCGCACAGGAGCCGGTGGAAATCGTTGTCCAGGGCGAAGGACTCGGCGTTGTCGCCGCGCCGGGCCGCGTCCGCCTCGCGGAAGAGGACGAGCTCGAAGGCGGACCGGCGGGCGGGCTCGAAGCGCTCGGCCGCCAGGGCCACCATCCGCAGTTCCAGGCTCTCGCGCACGAGCTGGCCCTCGATCACCTCGTCCAGGATGATCTTGTTGACGAAGGTGGCGTCGCTCGGGACCACGGTCACCAGCCGCTGCTGCGCGAGCCGCAGGATCGCGTCCCGCAGGGGCGTGCGCGACACGCCGAGCTCGTCGCAGAGATCCTTCTCGACGAGGCGCGCGCCGGGCTTCAGCTGCATGGCGATGATGGCCTCGCGCAGGGTCGCGTAGACCCGCGCCGCCTTCGGCAGATCGGCGCGCAGGGCCGGTCCCGCCGTCGGACTCGGATCCAGGACTTCCGCCGGGTGCATGGGTCGTCTCCTGCCAGATCTTGTGGTCTTCTTGTCAGGCCGCACCGTCCAGGGTTTTTCCCAGGACCTCAAGGAAGAGCGCGGCGTGCTCGGCGGAGAACGTCAGCGGCGGGCGGATTTTCAGCACGTTGTCGTGGGGGCCGGACGCGCTGATCAGGATGCCGTCCTCGCGCAGGGCGTTGACGACCCGCTTCGCCAGCGCCGCGTCGGGCGCGCGGCTCTCGCGGCAGGTGACGAGGTCGAGGCCGAGGAACAGGCCCGCGCCCCGCACGTCGCCGATGGCCGGGATCCGCGCCATCAGCGCCCGCATCCCCTCCAGCATCAGGCCGCCGGTGGCGGCGGCGTTCGCCACGAGGTCCTGATCCGCCAGGATGTCGAGCACCGCCCCGGCCGCCGCGATCGAGACCGTGTTGGCGCCGAAGGTGTTGAAGTAGCGCACGTCCCGGCCGAATTTTTCCGCCACCTCCGGCCGCATCGCGACCCCGGCGATGGGCAGGCCGTTGCCCATCGGCTTGCCCATCACGGCCATGTCGGGGACGATGCCGTGGCGGGCGAAGCCCCACATGCCCGCCCCCGTCCGGCCGAAGCCCGGCTGCACCTCGTCGGCGATGTAGAGCGCGCCGGCCTCCCGCACCGCCTCCCGGGCCGGCCGGAGGAAGCCCGCGGGCTCGGCCAGGGTCCCGTCCGTCGAGAAGATGCCGTCGGCGATGAACGCCGCGGGCCGCACGCCGTGGCGGCGCATGTCGGCGAAGGCCGCCCGGACGTCCTCGGCCAGCCGCGCGCCGACATCGACGCCGGGATTGCGGTAGGCGTCCGGCGCCGGCACCGTCCAGACGTCGCGGCCGAGGGGCACGTTGGGGCCGAGCGACGGGGAGATCCCCGCCGTGGCCTCGGTGGTCCCGTGATAGGCGTTTTGCGTGATCACCAGGCCGGTGCCGCCGGTCTGGTAGTGCGCGATCCGCAGGGCGAGGTCGACCGCCTCGGACCCCGTGCAGGTGTACATGACGTGGCCGAAGGCGGCCGGATAGGTAGACAAGAGCCGCTCGGAATAGTCGAGCACCGCCTCGTGCAGGTAGCGGGTGTGGGTGTTGAGGGTGGCCATCTGGCGCGCCACCGCCTCCACCACACGCGGGTGGCAATGGCCGACGCAGGGCACGTTGTTGTAGGCGTCGAGGTAGCGGCGCCCCTCGGCGTCGTAGAGCCAGACATCCGCGCCGCGCACGATGTGGACCGGCCGCTCGTAGAACAGCCGGTACGAGGCGCCGAGGAGGCCGCGGCGCCGGGCGATCAGGGCCTCGGCGGAAGCGGGCGGGGCGGAGCTGGACGAAGCGGTCATGGCGTGGCCTCAGGGACGGCAGGCCTCGGCGATCGCCGCGTCGATCGCCGCCGGCGCCAGGGCGTCGAGGTGCCGGAACTGCCCCCAGACGCCGGCGCTGTTGCGGGTGAGATAGTCCCGGCGCTCGGGGAAGCGACGGGCGCGCCATTCCGGGATCAGGAGGCGCAGGGCCATCCGCGTCCGGATCGCCGTCGGCAGCAGCGCGATTTCGGCCTCCGACAGCCTGGCCACCGAGGCGTAGCCCCGCAGGAACGCCAGGGCCGGGCCGAGGGGATCGGCGTCGAGGCCGAGCTGGTAGGCCGCCGCGATCGCCACGTCGAACATCCGGGCCGTGCGGACCATGTCGCCGAAATCGATCACCCCGGTGATCCGGTCGAGATCGTCGGGATCGACGAGGATGTTGTCGCCGCCGAGGTCGTTGTGGACCACCTGATGCGGCAGGTCCGGCAGGGCGGGCACGATCCGCGAAGCGAACGCGTCGAGGATGCCGGCGAGGCGGTCGCGCTGTTCGCCCTCGGGGAAGACGTCGAGCACGGCGCGCAGCCGCCCGGCATGCCGCAGGTCCCAGGAGGAGACGTGGTCCGCCGCCGGGTCGGTGAAGCCCTCCAGCGCGCCCTGGAGGCGGGCCAGCAGCGCCCCGGCCGCCCGGCGCTGCCCGTCGGTCCGGGGGCCGGCGGCCTGCGAGCGCCCCGGCGTGAAAGTCGTGAGCCGCACGGTGCGGTAATCGTCCGGCGCGACGGCGATGCGCCCGTCCGGCTCGCCCGCGCGGGTCGGCACGATCCGCGGCAGCGGCAGGTCCGGCGCGGCCCGCGCGACGTGGATCAGGGCGTTGCTGTGCAGGCGGGACACCGCGGGATCCTCGCCGGGGCTCAGGATCTTCAGGAAGTAGGCGGTCCCCGCCCCCGCATCGAGGCGGAAGTTCGAATCCTTCTCGCCGGCGAGCCACGTCGCCGCGCCGGCGATGCCGTACTGCGCGACGGCGATGCCCTCGGCGGTGCGGGCATCGACCGGCTCGGCCACGACCGACAGGCCGGCGCCGATGCCGGTCTCGGGGGCGTCGATCGTGGGATGGGGCATCGGGGATCCAGACAGGTGTTTCGAGACCGGCGCGCCTGCGCCCTCAGGCGGACCGGACCACCGGGGCGGCCGGGAACGCCTCCGGGTAGGCGGTCTGGTACGCGCCGGCGGCCCGCAGGACGAGGTCGTCCCGGAACCGGGCGGCGACCATCTGCAGCCCGATCGGCAGGCCGCCCGAATCGAAGCCGCAGGGCACCGAGAGCGCGGCCTGGCCGGTCATGTTGAACGGGTATGTGAACGGGCTCCAGTCGGTCCAGTCGGTCATGCCCTGGCCCGCGGGGAAGTCGATGCCCGCCGGGATCGCCGTGACCGGCATGGTCGGGGAGAGGAGCAGGTCGTAGCGCGCGTGGAAGCGCGCCATCGTGACCTTCAGCTCGGCCCGGACCTGCTCGGCCGCCAGGAGGTCCGCGGCACTGTAGCGGCGCCCGATCTCGGCGACGGCGACGAAGCCGGGATCCATGCGCGCGCGATCCGCCTCGGTGCGGCCGAAGCGGTCCACGAGGACCGCCATGGCGGAGAACCAGATCACCCGCAGGGCCTCCAGGGGCGAGGCGAAGCCGGGATCGGCCTCCTCGACGACGGCGCCCAGCGCGGCGAGGCGCGCGGCGGCCCGGTCCACCGCGGCGGCGACCTCGGGATCGACGCGGGCGTAGCCGAAGGTCCGGCTGTAGCCGATGCGCAGGCCCGCGACGCCGCCGCGGGCCGCCTCCGTCCAGTCCGGGACGGGGCTCGGGCAGTCGCCGTACAGCCCGTCCGGGGAGGGGCCCGTGACGGCGTTCAGGAACAGGGCCGAATCCGCCACCGTCCGGGTGAGCGGGCCGCGATGGGCCATGTCCCGCAGCGGCGTCGGCGCGTCGGTGGCCAGCCAGCCGAAGGTCGGCTTGATCCCGAAGACGCCGCAGAACGACGACGGGATGCGGATCGAGCCCGCCCCGTCGGATCCCTCGTGCAGCACGCCCATGTTCAGGGCGGCGGCGACGCCGGCCCCGCCCGAGGAGCCCCCCGAGGCCCGGTCGGTGCGCCAGGGATTGACGGTGTTGCCGAAGGCCGGGCCGTGGGTCACGCCCTTCCAGCCGAATTCCGGCGACGTGGTCGTGCCGAGGATGACCGCCCCGGCGGCGCGCAGGCGCCGCATCACCAGGATCTCGTCGGTGGCCGGGGCATCGCCGGTGAGCTTCGAGCCCCGCCGCCACGGGATGCCCTTGACGGCGGTCAGCTCCTTGATCGTCGTCGGCACCCCGTCGATCGGGCTCAGCGCCGCGCCCTTCGCCCAGCGTGCCTCCGAGGCCCGCGCGGCCTCGAGCGCCGGTTCGGGCGCGACAAACGCGAAGGCATTCACTTGCGGGTTGAACCGCTCGATGCGCGCCAGCGCCGCCTGCGCGGCCTCCACCGGCGAGGCCCGGCCGGACGCGAACAGCGCCCCGAGCTCCACCGCGTCCATCGTGCCGAGATCGGTCCGGGTCGTCGTGCGGATCTGGTCCATCGGGCTCACGCGGCGATCGTGTCGAGGGCACGGCCGACGGCGTCGAACATCGCGCCGATCTGCTCCGCGGTGATGATCAAGGGCGGGCAGAAGCACAGGGAATCGCCGATGGCGCGGGCGATCACCCCCTGTTCGAGGGCGGCGGCCTGGATCGCGGCGCCGGCCGCGCCGGGCTTCGCGCCGGGTGCCGTCGCGGGCTTCAACTCGAGCGCCCCGATCAGGCCGACGCCGCGCCACGTCTTCACCAGGGGGTGCTCGGCGAGCCCCGCCAGCCGCTCGAGGAAGAGCGGGCTGAGGCGCCGGCAATTCCCCACGAGGTCGCGCTCCTCGATGATCCGGATGTTCTCCAGGCCCACTGCGGTGGCGACGGGATGGCCCGAGGCCGTGTAGCCGTGGCCGAGCACGCCGAGCCGGGCGGATTCGTCGGCGATCGGTTCGTAGAAGTTCGCGTTCATCAGGATCGCCGAGAGGGGCATGTACGAGGAGGAGATCTGCTTCGAGAGGACCATCACGTCCGGCTCGATGCCGAAGGTCTCGCAGCCGAACATCGCCCCCGTGCGCCCGAAGCCGCAGATCACCTCGTCGGCCACCAGCAGCACGTCGTAGCGGCGCAGCACCGCCTGGATCTCCGCCCAGTAGTTCTCCGGCGGGACGTAGACCCCGCCCGAGGCCATCACCGGCTCGCCGAAGAAGGCCGCCACGGTGTCCGGCCCCTCGGCCAGGATCAGTGCTTCGAGCTCGTCCGCCATGCGCCGGGAGAACGCGGCCTCGCTCTCGCCCGGCAGGGCCGACCCGGCGTAGTCGGGGCAGGAGACGTGGCGCATCCGGTCGAGCGGCAGGTCGAAGCTCTCGTGGTTGCGCGGAAGGCCGGTGATCGAGCCCGCCGCGATGGTGACGCCGTGGTAGCCCTTCAGGCGGCCGATGATCTTCTTCTTCTCCGGCTTGCCCAGGGCGTTCGAGCGGTACCACGCCAGCTTGACGACGAGGTCGTTGGCCTCGGACCCCGAGGAGGTGAAATGCACCTTCGACATCGGGACCGGCGCCAGGCTGATCAGCTTCTCAGCGAGGTCGACCGAGGGGCCATGCGTCTTGTGCGCGAAGATGTGGTAGTAGGAGAGCTGGTCCATCTGCCGCTTGGCGGCGTCCGACAGGCGCCGCTCGCCGAAGCCCACGGCGACCGACCAGAGACCCGCCAGCCCCTCGATGTAGCGCCGGCCGGCATTGTCGTAGACGTAGATCCCCTCGCCCCGCTCGATCACGAGCGCGCCGGTCTTGTCGTAGTTGCGCAGGTCGACCAGCGGATGGAGCTGGTAGGCGATGTCGCGCGCCTCGACGGAGTTGGGCATGAAGGTCATCAGACGGGTGTCCTGATCGCGGCGGGAGGGAGAGCGAAGGCGGAGGCCTCCGGCGAGGTCGTTCGGGGCCTGCGGCCGGGGATCGCCGCCACGAGGCTGCGCGTGTAGGGCGCGCGGGGATTCGAGAAGATCTCGGGCCCCGGCCCGATCTCCACGACGGCGCCCTTCTCCATCACCATCACGCGGTCGCAGATCTTGGCCGCCACCCGCAGGTCGTGGGTGATGAACAGGAGCGAGAGGTGCAGCTCCCGCTTCAATTCGTCGAGGAGGTCGAGGATCTGGGCCTGGATCGAGACGTCGAGGGCGCTGACCGCCTCGTCGGCCACGATGATCTCGGGCTTGAGCGCCAGGGCCCGGGCGATGCCGATGCGCTGGCGCTGCCCCCCGGAGAACTCGTGGGGGTAGCGGTCCGCCGCCGAGGCGTCGAGGCCGACGCGCGCGAGGAGCGCGGACGCGGCCTTCAGGGCGGTCCCGACGTCCTCGCCGTAGGCGATCGGGCCGTCGGCGATGGCCCGCCCGACGCGCACCCGCGGGTTCAGCGAGCCGTAGGGATCCTGGAAGACCATCTGGATCCGCCGCCGCGCCTGCCGCAGGGCCTCGCCCGACAGGCCGGCCATGTCGATGCCGCCGAGGCGCACCCGTCCCCCGTCCGGGTCCTGGAGCCGCACGAGGCACCGCCCCACCGAGGACTTGCCCGACCCGCTCTCGCCGACGATGCCCAGGGTCTCGCCGCGGCCGAGGGTGAACGAGACGTCGCGCACCGCCGCGACGGTCCGGGGCGCCCGGAACAGGCCGCCGCCGAGCGTGTAGGTCTTGGTCAGTCCCTCGACGTCGAGGACGGGAGCCCGGGGCGCCGCCCGCGCCGCCCGGCCGGCCCCGGCCTCCATGTCGGGGATCGCGGCGATCAGCTTGGCGGTATAGGGGTGCTGCGGCCGCTCCAGGATGTCGGCGGCGCGGCCCTCCTCGACGATCCGGCCGTGCTGCATCACCGCCACCCGGTCGGCGATCTCGGCGACCACACCGAAATCGTGGGTGATGAACATCACCGCCATGCCGCGCTGGGCCTGGAGATCGCGGATCAGGCGCAGGATCTGCGCCTGGGTGGTGACGTCGAGCGCCGTGGTCGGCTCGTCGGCGATCAGCACCTGCGGTTTGAGGGCCAGCGCCATGGCGATCATCACGCGCTGCCGCTGGCCGCCCGAGAGCTGGAACGGGTACGAGGCCGCGGCGCGCGCCGGGTCCGGCAGGCCGACCTCGGCCAGCAGTTCGAGGGCCCGGCTCCGGCGCGTCCGCGGCGTCAGCAGGCCGTGCGCGGCGAAGACCTCGGCGATCTGCGCCTCGATCCGCATCAGCGGGTTGAGGGCCGTCATCGGCTCCTGGAAGATCATCGCGATGCGCCGCCCGCGCACCGCGTAGAGCTCCGCCTCGTCGAGGGTGAGCAGGTCGGTCCCGCCGAGGAGGATCCGCCCGCCGACCGGCCGCACCGTCTCCGGCAGGAGACCCATCGCGGCGTTGGCCGACATCGACTTGCCCGACCCGCTCTCGCCGACGATGCAGAGGATCTCGCCGGCGCTGAGCGTGAAGCTCACTCTGTCGACCGCGTAGGGGCGGTCCGCGCCGGGCGGCAGGGCGATGGCGAGCTTCTCGACGACGAGGACCGGCTCGCCGGGGGCGTGAGTTTGCGGGGCGACAATCATGGCTGCGCCCCTCATCGCGTCTTGCGCGACAGGCGCGGGTTGAGGGCGTCGTTCAGCCCCTCGCCGACGAGGTTCAGGGCGAGCACCGTCAGGAGGATCGCGACGCCGGGAAACAGGCTCACCCACCATGCCTGCCGGATCACCGTGCGCCCGGCGCCGATGACGTAGCCCCACGACATGATGTTGGGATCGCCGAGACCCATGAACGACAGGGCGCTCTCGAGCAGGATGGCGGCGGCCACCATCATGGTCCCGAGGACGATGACCGGCGAGAGCGTGTTGGGCAGGATCTGCCGCAGGATGATCGGGCCGCTGCGCTGGCCCGACAGCACCGCGGCCTGCACGAATTCCCGGCCGCGCAGCGCCATCACCTCGCCCCGCAGGAGCCGGGCCACCGGCGGCCAGCTCACGATCGCGATCGCCGCCACGATGGAGACGAGGCTCGGCCGGAAGATCGCCACCAGCACCACCGCGAGGGCGAAGTTCGGCACGCTCTGGAAGAACTCGGTGAAGCGCATCAGCAGGTCGTCGATCCGGCCGCCGAAATAGCCCGCGACGGCCCCGATCGGGATGCCGATCAGCAGCGCCGCGAGCGTCGAGACGAAGCCGACCAGCAGGGACACCCCGGCCCCGTGGGCGACCGCGGAGGCGATGTCCCGGCCCATCGTGTCGGTGCCCAGCGGGAAGCCGCTGTTGGTGAAGGGCGGCAGGAACGGGCGCTGCACCATCGCCCAGGGGGAGCGCGGGTAGAGCGCCGGCGCCGCCATCGCCAGGACCAGCACCAGGACGAGGATGACGATCCCCGCCACCGCGCCGCGGTTGCGGGCGTATCGGACCCAGAACGCCGTCATGCCGCAGCTCCGATACGGGGATCCACCAGCCGGTAGAGGATGTCGGTGATGAGGTTGAAGGCCAGCACCATGGCGGCGGAGACGACGAAGATGCCGAGGAGGAGGTTGTAGTCCCGCTGCTCCAGGGCCTCGAACATCAGCCGGCCGATGCCCGGCCACGCGAACACGGTCTCGATCAGCACGGCGCCGCCGACGAGCTGGCCCGCCTGGAGGCCCGCCAGCGTCACCACCGGCAGGATGGCGTTGCGCAGGATGTGGCGGACCAGCACGGCGCGGGGGCGCAGCCCCTTGGCGCGGGCGGTCCGCACGAAGTCGAGGCGGCTCACCTCCAGCACCGAGGCCCGCGTCATGCGGGCGTAGACCGCCATGAAGAACAGGCCGAGGGTCAGGGCCGGCAGCACGAGGTGGTGGAGGATGTCGGCCGCCCGTTCGAGGCCGCTATAGCCCGACCCGACGCTCTCGTAGCCGAAGCCGGGAAACCACCCGAGCTGCACCGAGAACAGCAGCACCGCCATCAGCGCCAGCCAGAACAGCGGCGTGGCGTAGAACAGGAGGGCGAGGGTCGAGATGACCGAGTCGGAGACCTTGCCCTGGCGCGAGGCCGCCAGCGCCCCCGCCGCCACGCCGAGGACGAGGGAGATCAGGAAGGCCGAGCCCGACAGGAGCAGGGTGGCGGGCAGCCGGTCGGCGATCAGGTCGATCACCGGCATGCCCTGGCGGTAGGAATAGCCGAAGTCGAGCCGCAGGACGTTGGCGAGGTAGGTCAGGAGCTGGATCGGCAGCGGCCTGTCGAGGCCGAAGCGCTCGCGCAGCTGCTGCAGGAAGGCGGCGTCGGCATCGCCGGCCTCGCCCGCCATCACGGAGGCCGGATCCCCCGGCGCCGCGTGGATCAGCGCGAAGTTGAGGATGACGATCCCGACGAGGATGAGCGCCATCTTGCCCAGGCGCGCGGCGATGAAGCGGGGCATGACGGGAAGGGTCCTCCGCGCGCGGGAGCCCGGCCGGGGCGGCCGGCGGCTCGGTGTCGGACGGGGCCCCGCGATCGGGGCCGGGGCAGGGGGCGTCGTGCGGGCCGGTCCGGCGCCGTCAGCGCTTGATCCACGTGTCGCGCAGCGAGTCGTTGAGACCGTTGGCGGTGGTGATCAGGTCCTGGAAATTGCACCGGTAGATGACCGGGAAGCGCAGATCGAGCAGCCACGCCACGGGCACGTCCGCCTGAACCGCCTTCTGGACCTCGTCGTAGAGGTCCTGGCGCTTCCCGGCCGGCGTCGCCAGGGCCGCCTTGGCGAACAGCGCGTCCACGGTCGGGTTCGCGTAGCCCTCGACGTTGTTCCAGGGGTTGCCCTTGGAGATCTGCGAACTGATGTAGTTCCGCTCGACGCCGAGGGCCGGGTCGCCGTTCTGGAACAGGAAGGTGAAGGCCATGTCGTAGTCCCACTGGGACACGCGCTGGTTCCAGCCCGCCACGTCGGTGGCCTGGATCTCGACGGGGATGCCGACGTCGCCGAGATTCTGCTTCACGGCCTCCGCCCAGCGCTGCCACGTCTCGCCGTAGGGGAGCGGCAGCAGCTTCAGCGGCTTGCCGTCGTAGTGCATCTCGGCGAGCAGCGCCTTGGCCTTCTTCGGGTCGTGCGGATACTGCGGCTGGACGGCCTTGTAGAACGGTGTCGTCCCGGCGATCGGACCGGTGGCGACCTTGCCGATCCCGTTCCACAGGACGTCGAGGGCGAACTGGCGGTCCATGGCGTACATGACCGCCTGGCGAAACCGCACGTCGTTCATCGGCGGCTTGCGGTTGTTCAGCCAGAGAAACGACAGGGGCGAGTCGAACTCCTGCCCCTTCTGCGAGACGCAGGTGTTCTTCAGGGTCGTCAGCCGCGGCACGTCGAAATTCTCGACGGACCCGCCCGGCAGCACGTCGACCTTGCCGGTCTCGTAGGCCACGGCGCGCGAGGCGCCGTCCGGGATGACGTGGTAGTAGATGTCCTGAAGATAAGGCTTGCCGGAGAGATAGTAAGTCTCGTTCTTGACGAGGTGGATCGCGCTGCCCTTCCGCCAGCTCTCCAACTTGAACGGACCGGTGCCGATCGGCCGGTCGTTCGCCGGGTTGGACGCGTAGTCGGTGCCCTCGTAGATGTGTTTCGGCACCATCGGCATCACCCAGAAGGCGAAGCTGCGGATGAAGGGCTCGAAGGGTTCCTTGAGGGTGAAGACCACCGTGTGATCGTCCGGCGCGGCGACACCGGCCACGCGCGTCATCGTGTTCCTGTGCCGCGGCTGCGTCTTCATGAGGAAGTCGTTGACCGAGAACAGAACGTCGGCGGCGGTGAACGGCTTGCCGTCGTGCCACGTCACCCCTTCATTGAGGTGGAACGTGTAGCGCAGCCCGTCGGGAGAGATCTCCCAGCTCTTCGCGAGGGAGGGCAGCGGACTGAGCTTGTCGTCGTAGCGCAGCAACCCCTCGTAGATCTGCCCGGCCACGAGCTGCGTCGGCGCGTTGGTCACGAGGCCCAGCATCAGGCTGGGCGGTTCCGGCTGGACGATCAGGTTGGCGCGACCGCCCGGGACGGGCTGTGCCTGCCCGGCGGACGGTGCGGCGAGAACCGCGATCGTGAGCAAGCTTCGAAGAACGTTCGACATGGAAGCTCCATCCACTGAAACGACCTGCGCGGATCACTCGAGCGCGTCAGAAAACGATGTGCTGTCCTCGTGCTGAGGCCGGGCGTCGCTCCTCACCGTCCGACGCGTGACGGTCCCGCCCCCGCCGGTGGACCGGGCGGTCCCGCCGCGGAAGGGCTCAGCGATATATCGGTATATCAAAATTAATTCAGAGGTTTGTCAAACCGAGGTGGCGGAAAAAGGTGTCACGCGGCGCCTCATTGCGCGCCAGGCTCGCCCAAATGTTGAGCCCGGCGGACCGATGCGGTGCGGCGCGCTCGGCACGACACCTGGAAGCCGGGTCATCGACGCGCGCGCTCCCGACCCGGTCTCGCGCCCGGGCCGATCCGAGCCCCGCGCGGCCCGGGTCTGATCGGCGCGGGATCGGCGGCGCGACGGGATCGCACGCGCGGCGCGGACTTATAATCCCGTTCGCCCGCTCACGAGGGATGAATTATTCTGCTTGCCATCTGATCTTGGCACACAGAATAATGCATGCCGCCAAGCCAATCTCGGAACCCGGCGAACGGTTCCGGCGACGGCAAGCGATGCGCCGACGTGCACGCCAATCCTATAGCACGTCGCCGGATGTCAGCGCAGGGACGAGGGAGGAAGGTCATGGCCATGCCAAATGCCACGCCGGCTACGGCGATACCCAGTACAAATCGATGGTTGCAGATCGTGCTCGGCGTGATCTGCATGGTCGCAGCGGCCAACATCCAGTATGCCTGGACGCTGTTCGTTCCCGAGATCCAGAAGACCTTCGGTTGGGACCGCGCCGCGATCCAGGTCGCCTTCACGATCTTCGTCGTCGTCCAGACCTGGCTGACCCCGATCGAGGGCTACTTCATCGACAAGTACGGCCCGAGCCGCGTCGTGATGTTCGGCGGCCTGATGACAGGCCTGGCCTGGGTCATCAACTCCTACGCCACCAGCCTGAGCGGCTTCTATCTCGGCTCGGTGGCCGGCGGCATCGGCGTCGGCTGCGTCTACGCCACCTGCGTCAACAACGCGCTCAAGTGGTTCCCGGACAAGCGCGGCCTGGCGGTCGGCCTCACGGCGGGCGGCTACGGCGCCGGCTCGGCGCTCACCATCCTGCCGATCGCCAAGATGATCGACGGCGGCAACTACGCCCAGGCCTTCTTCGTCTTCGGCCTGATCCAGGGGGCCATCATCATCGCCGCCGCCATCGCCATGCGCGCCCCGCGCAAGGATCAGGTGCCGTTCTCCACCAAGGTCCTGCAGTCGCGGCGCGACTACACGCTGGGCGAGGCGCTGCGCACCCCCGTGTTCTACGTGATGCTGCTGATGTTCACCTGCACGGTGACGGGCGGCCTGATGGCCGTGGCCCAGCTCGGCGTGATCGCGCAGGATCTCGGGGTGAAGAACTTCCAGGTCAACCTGTACTTCTTCGCCATGGCGGCGCTGCCCTTCGCGCTGATGCTCGACCGGATCATGAACGGCATCTCGCGCCCGCTCTTCGGCTTCGTCTCGGACCGGATCGGGCGGGAGAAGACGATGTTCATCGCGTTCGCGATGGAGGGCATCGGCATCGTGGCTCTGGGCTACTTCGGCTCCAACCCGTGGGCCTTCGTGATCCTGTCCGGCGTGGTGTTCCTGGCCTGGGGCGAGGTCTACTCGCTGTTCAGCGCCACCGCCGCCGACACCTTCGGCTCGAAGCACATCGGCAAGATCTACGGCGTGCTCTACTGCGCCAAGGGCTTCGCGGCGCTGTTCGTGCCGGTGGGCAACCTGATCATGCAGGCGACCGGCACCTGGGCGACGGTCCTCTACACCGTGGCGACCATGGACCTGATCGCCGCCGTCCTGGCGATCGCGGTCCTGCGACCGATGCTCAAGCAGCACCACGCGGCGAACACCGACGCGGCGGCGCCGGCGCTGAAGCTGGCCCACGCCTGAGCGGCGGGCCCGGCCGCTCCGCGGCCCGGCCACACCCGCGCTGCCCCGGCTCCGGAATCCCGGAGCCGGGGCAGCGACGATCGAGCGGGCCCCGCGCCGCCGGCACGCGCGGAATCGTCTCTCCCGCGCGCCTGGCGGCCGCGAGCCATCCCAGATCTATCTCCGAACCTTTGGCCGAACCCTTGGCCGAACCTTTGGCTGTCACCTTGGCCGGGCACCGAAGACCGGGCGATGCGCGGCGTCCCGACGCCTCCCGCCCGACCTCTCGACCGCGCTCCGGCGCCTTCCCACGATCTGAGGCCAGACTCACCTCTCGCGTTTTCGGAGCCCGACCGTGCTGCAGCCTTCCGAGACCTCTCTGGGTCTAGCCTCGATCGGACAGACACTGAGCCTGCGTGAACAGGCCTACGACAGCATCAAGCAGTCGATCCTGGCGATGGATCTCTACGACGGCTCGGCGCAGATCCGGCTGCACGAACACCAGATCGCGCAGGATCTCGGCATCAGCCGCACGCCGGTCCGAGAGGCCCTGACGCTCCTGGAGCGGGAGGGCTTCGTGAGCACCGTGCCGCGCCGCGGCCTCTTCGTGACGCGCAAGACCAAGCGCGAGATCGTCGAGATGATCACCGTCTGGGCCGCGCTCGAAGGCATGGCGGCCCATGCCGCCGCGCGGCACGCCGCGGATCCCGATCTCCGGGCGCTCGGAAGGGCGTTCGATGATTTCGAGATCTCGACCCTGCCCAGTCATCTGAAGGCCTACGACGTGGCCAACCTCGACTTCCACCGGACGATCATCCGCCTCGGCGGCTGCGGATTGATGGTCGAGATGACGACCAACCTGTTCATCCACATGCGGGCGCTCCGGTCGGCCTTCCTCCATCGGGCCGGGAGGCTCGAGGACTCGATGCGCGAGCATGCCGCCATCATCGCCGCGCTGCAGGCCCGCGACGCGGATCGGGCCGCGATCCTCGTCCGCGATCACGCCCTCGGGCTGATCGCGCACGTCGAGGCGCACTGGGCTTGGCCGGAGGGGTAAGAGCCCCCCGCCGACGGAGGACCGACCTATGCTACCGCCCGTTCAGATGACCGATCTGCTCGGCCTCGGCTTCCTGATCATCGGACTCGTCGGAGCCGGGATCGCCAGCGCGAGCCGGTCGACGCGCTTCGCCGAGGAGCCGCGTGAGGAGCTCGCCGGCGGAGCGCTGCTGGTGGCGATCCTCGGCCTCGCCTTCGTGCTGGCCGAGTGAGCGGGCGCAGCGCCGGCAGGGTCGGCCTCTCCGCGCGCGTCGCCGCGGCCCGCGGCTGTCGCGGCCCTGGATCGCGGCGGAGGATCCCGGCCGCTCCAGATCCTCCGGCGCGCGCCGTCCCGGGCCGCCCTCTTCATCGCCGGCAACGGGGCCCGGCTGGAGCGGAGGTCCGGCGCGCTACGCCGCCTGCCCCGCACGCGCCGTCCACTTCTCGAACTTCCCGAGCACGCCCCACGCCGTCAGCCCGATGAAGATCGGCATCGTGTAGGGGCTCAGCCCGAAGGCGGGCGTGAGCTGTGCCAGCACCTGGCCCAGACCTGTGCCGGCCGGCACCTGGGACAGGATCTGCGTGACGACCGCGCCGATGATGCCGATCGCCGACTTCTTGCCGGAGAGCAGCTGCCCGATCGTCTGCCCGAGGGCGCCGTTGACCGGCCCGAGAACCGCGCCCTCGGGACGCGCCGTCGGCGGGCCGGGCAGGGCCGGGGCGGTCGGCAGGCGCGCGCCGTCGATCTGCCGGCGCAGGGCCTGGAGGAGCTCGTCGAGCCGGGCCGCGACATCCGCGGGCGGCGCGGCCGGCACAGGGGCGGCCGGCGCGATCACCACAGGGTGCATCGGGGCGGGGTGCATCGGGATATCCGCCCTCGCGGCGACCTGTCGCTCCAGGTCCCGGATCCGCGCCAGCACCGCGTCGTCCGGCGCCGCCGGCGGCGCCGCCGGCCGCAGCGCCTCCTGGATCGCCGCGACCGTGCGCGCGTCCGCGAGGCCGGTATCGTCCAGGCCGCACCGCTCCTGGAACGTCGCCACGGCCGTCATGGTCCGCGGTCCGTTCCGGCCGTCCTCGACGAGGGGCGGCGTCGCGCCGAGGCGGTTGAGCGATTGCTGGACCCAGAGCGTGCTGTCGGCGAGTTCGTCGTCGGGCTCGCGGGACACGGCAGCCTCGACGGCGCGCGGCGCCGCGAGCGCGACCGTGGCGTCCATGTCGATGAGGCTCCGCAGGATCACCGCCGTGCCGATCTGCGTGTCGACCACGTTCGGGTCGAAGACGTGGTCGCGCACGAACTTGCCGCCGCGCGCGCCCGGCGGCCCGTAGGCCGTCGACCCGCCCCAGAGATACGGCGAGTTCACGCCCCGGCCGTGATAGCCGTAGCCGTTGAAGCCCTCGAGCCGGTAGAGCGCGCGCGCGACGCTCCAGTCGCCGACCCCGATCAGGCCCTGGAGGCGCAGCGCGTCGACTGCCCCTTCGACGAAGGCCTGCGGCCCCGTGAAGGGCCCGCGGCCCTTCGGGACGATCGTGGTCCGTCGTCCGAGCTTCTGCCCGTTGCCGAGATAGGTGCCGAAATCGAAGGCCGATTCCCGGTAGTGGCAGAGTCCGACGAACCACCAGGGCACGCCCGTGCGCGCCTCGATCTCCTGGTAGCGCGGTTTGCCGGCGGCGAGCTGCTGCGCGAGCTTGCGCACGGCCGCGAGCTTCTCCGGCCGGATCTCAAGCGACGCCCAGGTCCGCTCGTAGCCGTCCTGAAGATCCTTGAAGGCTGCCATGTCGATGCTCCGGGCTCTGCGGTGACGAAGCCTTGACGGGAACGGCGCGGTCGGCCCGCGCGGCGGGCCGGAGCCCGCACGCGGCCGGAGCCCGCACGAGGCCGGAGCCCGCACGAGGCCGGAGCCCGCACGCGGCCGGGCGCCGCGCGGGCGGGTCTGCGCGC
>NZ_JBKFAV010000038.1:0-60551 GCF_053345825.1 Methylobacterium sp. C33D | reverse complement strand
TTGATGCCCTCGACCGCCTGGCCGACGGCGCCGATCTCGTCGCCGCGGGCGGCCTCGCGGATCTCGGCGTCGACCTCGCCGCGGGCCATCCGCTGCAGCACCCCCACCAGGCTGCCCAGCGGGCGGGCGACCTGTACGATGACCGTGTAGACGCCGTACGCGATGCTGAGCGCGGCGAGAGCGAGCGCGGCCAGGAGCGCGAGGCGCGACCAGCCGGCGGTCGTCTCCGAGCGGCGGTATTCGGCCTCGGCTTCCCGGACCTGCAATCCGCTCAGCTGGCTCAGCGCCGCGTTGGTGGCCCGCATGCTCTTCAAGAGATCCGCGTGCGTGGCCTCGAAATCCGAAGCGGCGCCGGCGGCGGCGCGCTTGAGGATCTCGGCGGCGATCGCGTCGTTGCGATCGATCCGCCCCTGCAGCTCCTTGGCGAGGCCCTCCTCTTCCGGAGTCAGGTACGTCGCCAGATAGGCCGACCACTCGGTATGGAGTTTCGACAGGTCGCGCTCGATCTTGTCCTTGGCCTCGGCCGGCTGGATCTGCTTGCTGCGCAGCATGCGCGAGGCGTCGATCAGGTCATCATAGGCGTCACGAATGATACTGAATTGCCGAAGGCAGACGACGCGATCGTCGAAGACTGTTTTCAGGCTTTGATGGCTCCAATAGAGGGCAAAATTCCCCAACGCGGCGGTCGCGAGCAGGACGAAGCCCAGGCCGCCGAGCAACGCGACGAGCCGCAGTTTGATGGTCAGTTTCATGAGGCGGACTTCCAGGCGCCGGAACCCGGAGCTGCCGACGGGTCAGCCCGGATGATCAGTCGTGAGTAAGTTGCGCAAAATATACGCAAACTGATTAAGATTTATTCTAAGGAGACGTCCGTGAACGGACCCCGTTCAACGGTCCCGGATTCGTGATGACGGCTGTGTAGAGACTGCTATTCAACTATAAGATGATGGAACGAGGTGAGATCGCTCGGTCGAACGTCCGCCGCCTCCGGGCGCGCCACCGGAGGTGGTGCCCGATCGTGGCCCGCACCGGCGCGTTGATCCAGCGCAAGGCGACCGGCTCGGTCGCGGCGCAGTGAGGCGGCTCGAAGAAGCCGAGATCGACCCCGACCATGGCGACGGCGGCCGTAGACCCGACCGAGGCAGGAGCGTCGCCGGTCACCGGATGGGTGCCGCGCCTGCGGGTGTGGCTCGCGGTCCTGCCGCTGGCGGGCCTCTGCGCCGGCCTGTCGGCACAGGCGCTCGGGCACCCTGAGGCCGCCGCTCCGGCGTGGACCCTCGCGACGCTGCTGGTGCTCGCCGTCCTGGCGTCCCAGATCGTGACCCGCTTGGCGCGCGGCGATGTCGGACTCGACCTCGTCGCGTTCCTCGCGATGGGCGGTGCCCTCGCCCTGTCGCAACCGCTCGCCGGCGCCGTCATCGCCCTGATGTATGCCGGCGGCCAGTCGCTGGAAGCCTACGCCGCCGGCCGCGCCGGCCGCACCATGACGGCGCTGATCGCCCGCCAGCCGCGCACCGCCCTGCGCGAGGAGGGCGACGCGCTGCGGGACGTGCCCCTCGCGGCGCTGGCTCCGGGAGACCGCATCCTCGTGCGCGTCGGCGACGTCGTGCCGGTTGACGGGAGAGTTGCCTCGGGCCAGGCCGTCCTCGATCGCTCGAGCCTGACGGGCGAGGCGCTGCCCGCCATCCTCGGGGCCGACGCGCCGGTGCTGAGCGGCACGGTGAATGTCGGCACGCCGTTCGTGCTGATCGCGGATCGGCGCGCGGCCGAGAGCACCTATGCCGGCATCGTCCGGCTCGTCGAGGCGGCGCAGGCCCGGAAGGCGCCCATGGCGCGCTTGGCGGACCGCTACGGGCTCGCCTTCCTCGGCGTGACCCTGCTCCTCGCCGGCATCGCCTGGCTCGCCACGGGCGACCCCGTCCGGGCGCTCGCCGTGCTGGTGGTCGCCACCCCGTGCCCGCTGATCCTGGCGGTTCCCGTCGCCCTCGTCTCCGGTCTCTCGCGCGCCGCCGGGATCGGCGTCCTCGTCAAGGGCGGGGGTGCGCTGGAGATGCTGGCCAAGATCCGCGTCCTGGTCGTCGACAAGACCGGCACCCTGACCCACGGCAGCGCCCGCCTCGTGTCCACGCGGATCCTTGCCGCCCGCGACGAGGCCGAGGTCCTGCGGCTCGCGGCGTCCCTCGATCAGGCCTCGGGCCACCCGGTGGCGCGCGCGCTGGTCGAGGAAGCGCGCCGGCGCGGCCTGTCGCTCGCGCAGCCGCGGGAGGTCGTGGAGACGCCCGGCGACGGCGTGACCGGCAGAGTCGACCGACGGCACGTCGTCGTCGGAGGCCCGCGTCTCATGAGGCGGCACGGACTCTCCTTCGCGACGGCGGACGGGGTCGGACGCCGCGCGGCGGCGGCCGCGACGGTCCTGGTCGCCGTCGACGGCGCGCCGGCCGCCGTCCTGGAATTCGCCGATCCGCTCCGGGCCGACGGCGGCAACGCCCTCGTCGGACTGCGCGCCTGCGGGATCGAGCGGGTGGTGCTCGCGACCGGGGACCGGCGCACCGTCGCGCAGGCGCTGGTCGCGGGGCTCCCCGTCGATCACGTCGCCGCCGACCTCGACCCGGCGGCCAAGACCGAGACCGTCGCGGCCGAGCGGCGGAACGGGCCCGTGATGATGGTCGGCGACGGAGTCAACGACGCGCCCGCCCTGGCGGCCGCCGATCTCGGCGTGGCCCTCGGCGCCCGCGGCGCGGCGGCTGCGGCCGAGGCGGCCGACGTCGTCCTGCTGGTCGACAGCCTGGCGCCGCTCCCCGGCGCGATCCGGATCGCCAAGCGGGCGCGCGCGATCGCGCTGCAGAGCGTGTGGGTCGGCCTCGGACTCTCCCTCGGCGGCATGGTCGCCGCGGCGCTCGGTCGGCTCTCGCCGATCCAGGGAGCACTGCTGCAGGAGTTCATCGACGTCGCCGTGATCCTCAACGCCATGCGCGTGCTCGTCGTTCGAGCGGACGGGCCGGCGCCGCCGACGGGAACGGGTCCGCACCGCCCCTGACGTCGCGCGCGCCGGACCTTGCGATGGATCAAGGTTCCCGGGGCCGCCGAAGCTCAGGCTCGCACCGTCGGCACGACGCGTGGCGGAGGTGGACATGGACTGCGCGAACATCCTCGTCTCCGCCGATCTCGGCGAGCGGGCGCCGGACCGCATACGCGTCGCCGCCGGCCTCGCCCGCCGGTTCGGGGCCGCGCTCACGGGCGCGGCCGCCCACGCCGTGCCGGCACCGATCCTGGTGCGGGACGCCTGCGACGCCGCCGCGCAGGCAGCGCGCAACAGGGCGCAGATCCAAGCCCTCCTGGATCAGGCGCGCACGAGCTTCGAGCGCGCGGCCGGCGACGGCGTTCGGACCGACTGGCGCGCGGACTTCGCCGACGCGACCACGCATCTGGTCCAGCAGGCGCGGGCGGCGGACCTCGTCGTGGTGAGCCGTCGCGGACCGGGCGACGAGGATCCCGGGATGCTGGGTGTCGAACCCGGCCCGGTCCTGATGGAAGGCGGCCGGCCGGTCCTCGTCGTGCCGCCCAGGGTCGCCGGTCTCGCGGCGGCCCGCGTCGTCGTCGCGTGGCGGGACAGTCCCGAGGCGCGGCGGGCGGTATCGGCCGCCCTGCCCTTCCTGCGCGCCGCCGACCACGTCACCGTGGCGGCCGTCGGCGCGGGACGCCGGTATGAGAGCGCGGAGGACGTGGCCGGTCACCTCGCACGGCACGGCGCCCACGTCGCCGCGCACCGGCTGCAGACCGCCGACGACGACGGTTCGGAGCTCCTGCGCTTCGCCCGGCGGGCGGACGCGGACCTGATCGTCATGGGAGCCTACGGGCACTCCCGGCTGCGGGAATGGCTGTTCGGCGGCGTCACGCGCGACATCCTTGAGCGCTCGCCGATCTGCGGCCTGATGTGTCAGTGATGTCCGCCGTCCGCCTCCTCCGGGTGGCCGTCGCGCTCCATGGGCTCGCCGTTCCGGCCGCGGTGCGCGTGGCCCCGGCCGCGGGCGGGCGCTCGCGCACGCGGTCTGCGGGCGATGCCACGCGGTCCGCGCGACGGGCACAAGCCCGATGCCGGAGGCGCCGCCGTTCCGCGCGCCCGCCGGGCGCTTTCCGGTCGACGACCTCGCGGCCTACCGCGAGGCGCTGGAGCCGTGAGGCGGATGCAGGGTCGGCAGCGCGGTCGAGGCTTCGCGGATCCGGGTCGGAGGACGCCGCCATGGACGGGTCGCTTCTCTACGTCAGCCGTCGTCTGGCGACGCCAGCCGACGTCCGGGACATCGTCGAGGCCTCGCGGCCCCGGAACGGCCGCCTCCAGGTCACGGGAGCGCTCGTCGCATCGCGAAGCCGGTTCGCGCAGATCCTGGAGGGGCCGCGCCCCGGCGTGGACGCGCTGATGGACAGTATCCGGCGCGACGGGCGCCATGCGGGCGTCGAGGTTCTGCTCTACGACGACATCGCGCGGCGACGCTTCCCGGACTGGACCTTGGCCTATTCCGGCGCGTCCGTGTACGTCGACGGCCTGATTCGCGCGGTGACCGAGCGCGCGCAGGCCCGGCCACATCCCGCCGACGTCCACCGCCTGGTTCGCGGCATCGAGGATCTCGCGCGCGCCGGGCTCTGATGGGCCGGGCGCCCCCCGGCGGGGGGCATCGGCCGAGCCCCGTCACTCGATGAAGCCCCAGCCGGCCTCCAGGGCGGCGAGTTCCTCCTCGCTGAACGGGCCGAGCCACGCCGCCCGGTTCGGGGCCCGCTCCTGGGCCGGCACCTCCGCGGCCTCGGGTTTCGTCGGCGCGGACCGGGCCGGCGGGCGCGCGCGGCGGCGGGTCCGCCCGGGTTCGCCGCCGCCACTCCGTGAGGATCTGCGCTTGGCCATGGCGACCTCCCGGCTTCAGCGGGCGAGGAACAGCGGTGCCGGGCTGCCCCTCAGGAAGGAGCGCGTGACGCCACCGAAGAAGTACTCGCGCGTGGGCGAATGCCGGTAGGCGCCCATGACGATCAGGTCGGCCCGGTGCAGGCCGGCTTGCGCGCGGAGCGTGTCGGCCACGCTGTCGCCCTTCGGCAGGTCGGTGACGCTGACCTTGACCCCGTGGCGCGCGAGGTGGGGCGCGAACTCCGCGCCCGGGACGGCCTCGTAGATCTCCGCCTCGGTGCCGACCGAGACGATCTCCACCGCCTCGGCCGCGCGCAGGAACGGCAGGGCGTCGTTGGCGGCGCGCGCGGCCTGGGCACTGCCGTCCCAGGCCACGATGATCCGCCGCGCGGCGAACGCGTCGTGTCCGGGCGGCACGGCGATGACCGGCCGACCGCTCTGGAAGAGCGCCGCCTCGATCATCTCGCGGTCCAGGTCGTAGGTCCGCGGGCCGACATCCACGACCGTCAGATCGTGGAGGCGCGCTCGCGTGGCCAGACGGTTCACGATCTCCGGATAGGGCAGGCTCGGCACCTCCGTCGTGCAGACCACCCCGGCCTGCGCCGCGTCCCCGGCCGAGCGCTCCGCGATGGAGCGGGCCAGCGCGTCGAGGCGGCGATCCATGACCGACAGGCCCGCGTCGGCGAATTCGCCGAGCCACGCGTCGTCGCCCGAGAGTCGCCAGGAGGCCGACTGGATTGTGAGATGGGCGCCGGCGGCCTTGGCCAAGGTCAGGCCGTAGCCGATGGCCGACGACGCTGCCTCGTGCTCGCCTTCCACGGCGGTTCCGACGAGGATGTCGCGGATGCACGCGAGCTGCGATGGGGCGGATCTGGACATCGAGCGTCTCCGGTCTGAGCTGCCTCCATCGTTCCACCCGCCGCGGCCGGCCGGCCTTGATCCAGCTCAAGCGAGGTTCTCAGCACGGGACGATCGTCCGACCCCGTCGAAGGACGGTCCCCGTCCGAGGAATCCTCCGAAGCCGGCAGCCGGAGCGGCCGAACGGCTATTGCAAGTTGCAGAAACGCGGTAATTTCGCATCCGCCTGACGCACGAGGTCCGGGACGCGGCCACGAGGGGCACGCGACAGCGCGGCTCGCCGGACCGTCCAGAGGCGCGCGATGATGAAGCCCGTCGACACGCCCGACGCAGACCGGAACCGTATCGTCACCGCGGAGCGGGACGAGCTCTGGCAGACCCTCGACGACGTCGGCATCGGGATCTGGTCGCTCGACATTCCGACCGGTCGGGCCACCGTCTCGCCGACCTGCGCGCGGCTCTTCGGCGTTCCGCTCGAACGATTGACGACGTTCGCGGCCTCGCAGGCGCTGCTGCATCCGGACGATCGATCGGCCCGGGCCGCGGCGATCCAGCACGCCTTGCGCGAGGGCGGGTGCTACGAGGTCGATTACCGCGTCGTCCGGCCCGAGGGGACTGTCGGCTGGTTGCGCTCCCGCGGTCGGGTGAGCCTCGCCGGAGACGGACAGCCGGCGTGGCATCGCGGTGTCGTCCTGAGCATCGACGCGCAGAAGCGGGCCGAAGCGGAGCTCCGCGCCCGCGAGGCGCATCTGCACTCGATCCTCGATACAGTGCCCGAGGCCATGATCGTCATCGACGAGGCAGGCCTGATCCACTCGTTCAGCGCCGCGGCCGAGCGCCTGTTCGGCTACCCGGCCGCCGAGGCTGTCGGACAGAACGTCCGCATCCTGATGCCCGAGCCCGTGCGGGGCGAGCACGACGGCTACCTCGAGCGCTATCGGCGCACGCGCGAGCGGCACATCATCGGCACCCACAGGGTCGTGACGGGCCGCCGGCAGGACGGATCGACGTTCCCGATGGAGCTCGCCATCGGCGAGACGCGCTCGGGCGGGAAGGCCTACTTCACCGGTTTCATCAACGACCTGACCGAGCGCCAGCATACCGAGGCCCGGCTCCACGAACTCCAGTCCGAGCTGGTCCACATGTCGCGACTCAACGAGATGGGCCAGATGGCATCGACGCTCGCGCACGAGCTGAACCAGCCGCTCGGAGCCATCAGCAACTACGCCAAGGGCTGCAAGCGCCTCCTGGCGCGTCCCGACCCGGAGAACATCGCCCGGGCACTGGAGGTGTTCGACAAAGCCGCCGAGCAGGCGTTGCGAGCCGGGCAGATCATCCGGCGCCTGCGCGAGTTCGTCGCCCGGGGCGAGGCGGAGAAGCGCGCCGAACCCGTCGCGCGGCTGATCGAGGAGGCGAGCGCGCTGGCTCTGGTCGGCGCACGTGAGCAGGGCATCGTGGCGCGCGTCGCCCTGGACGCGCGGGTCGGTTCGGTCCTGGCCGACCGGGTGCAGGTGCAGCAGGTCCTGGTGAACCTGATGCGGAACGCCCGCGAGGCCATGCAGCACAGCGAGCGCCGCGTCCTCACCGTGCAGGCGCGGCCGATCGGCCCGGACGCCATCGAGATCGCCGTATCCGACACGGGCCCGGGCATCGCGGACAGCATCGCCGACAGAGTGTTCCAGCCGTTCGTGACCACCAAGATAAGCGGCATGGGGGTCGGGCTCTCGATCTGCCGGACCATCGTCGAGGCGCATGGCGGCCGCTTGACCGTCGAGCGCAACGGCGCGGGCGGAGCGACCTTCCGGCTGACGCTCCAGGCGACGCGTGACGAGGACTGGCTCGATGGCACCTGACCTCGTGCACGTCGTGGACGATGATCCGGCCATGCGGGACTCCGTCGCCTTCCTGCTCGGGACGGAAGGCTTCGCGGTGCGGCTCTACGAGGCCGGATCGGACCTGCTCGATCGGCTGGTCAAGCCGGCCACGGGCTGCGTCCTGACCGACATCCGCATGCCGGGCATCGACGGGCTGGAGCTGCTCCGCCGCCTGCGGGGGGCCGGGTACCGGCTTCCCGTCGTCATGATGACCGGACACGGCGACGTGCCGCTCGCGGTCCAGGCCATGAAGCTCGGCGCCTGCGACTTCATCGAGAAGCCGTTCGATGACGAGACCCTGTTCCAGGCGCTCCGCACGGCCCTGCAGCGCGGCGCGTCGGCTGCCGCGGAGAACCCGGACCTCCAGGATTTCCTCCGGCGCGTCGAGACGCTGAGCGCGCGTGAGCGGCAGGTGCTGGACCATCTGGTCGCCGGCAGTACCAGCAAGGAGATCGGACGCGCCCTCGCGATCAGCCCCCGGACCGTGGAGATCTACCGGGCCAAGCTCATGTCCAAGACGCGGGCGGAAAGCCTGCAGGACCTGGTGCGCTGGTCGGTCCTGGCCGGCCTGACCTGACCCGGCCTTGAGGCAGGTCAAGGCCGGCGGCGGCGACACTGTCCAAGCTCGGCGCCGCAAGCCCTGACGCCCCGGCACCGGCGAACGCAATGCTCCCAGCCCCGTCGAACCTCATCTACGTCGTGGATGATGACCCGGCCATCCTGCACTCGACCCGCTTCCTGCTGGAGAGCGAGGGCCACAGGGTGGAGACCTTCGCCAGTGGGCGCGAGTTGCTGGCCGCGTTCCCCGGGCCGAACCCGACCTTCGTCCTGCTGGATCATGTCATGCCGGGGATGGACGGGCTCGAGGTGTGCGGCCGGTTGCGGGACCTCGATGCCGGCGTGCCCGTGATCCTGATCACGGGCCATCCGGATCCCGGCATCCGCACGCGCGCCAGCGCCGCGGGAATACCGCTGGTCGAGAAGCCGCTGGCGTTCGATGCCCTCATGGGCATGCTCGTCGCCGGCCCGGTCGCCGGGGCCTGCCCGCACTAGGACTCGCGGCATTCCCTCGCGGGCGGCCGGCCCGTCGACGCGGCGGTGCGCGGCCGCGAACCGCACGTCGATGAGGCGGGCCGTCCGCGGTCGGGCTGGCCGAGTGGCGGAGCGGCAGAACCTCCGTCGCACGGGATCCGGCCCGGTTCCGCGTCGAGGCCGGCCGCGCGCGCGCCCCGAGGCGCGCATGCGGTCCCGTGCAGCGGCCAGTACCGCTCCATGGCGAGATAGGTGAACGAGGCCGACCAGCCGATCAGGAGCAGGCCGTTGAGCGCCTCGATACCCGCTAGCAGCCGGGTATGCGAGGTCGGGAAATGGTCGCCGAACCCGAGGGAGGTGTAGGCCACCACGGAGAAGTACAGGCAGTCCTCGAAGGTCTCGACCGGCACGCCCGCGAAGGCGCCTACGCCCAGCCGGAGCACCAGCAGCCAGTAGGCTGCGGCGTAGATCCAGACCGCGACGGTGTGCCCGACGAAGCTCATGAGGACCACGGCCAGGATGCGGATCCGCGGCGGGACCGGGAGTTCGGACAGGTGCTCGGAGGTCAGCCGCAGCGTCTCGTAGAGTACCAGGATCGTGGATCCGACGAGGATGACGCTGGCCATCATGGCGAGGAGCATGGCGCTGGACCGGGTGGCTGATCCCGTCGACTCTGCTCCAGGCGGCGCAGGCTTCATTGATGGAGCGCAAGCCGGTCCGGTCCCGCGCGGTGATCCAGATCAAGGCGAGCGTCCGCGGGATGGCCCCTCCTCGCGGCAGCGCTCTGTCACGGACGCCGCAACACGGGAGGCGACGATGGCCGACGTGCGTGTAGCCGAGGAGCTCTGGTCGACCGGTACGCTGCCCGAGGGCATTCTGGAGCGGTGGCTCAAGGCGGACGGAGCGCGCGTGCGGGCCGGCGAGGCCGTCGCCGCAGTGCGGATCGGCGCGGCTTTGCACGACATCGCCGCACCGGCCGACGGCCAGCTGACGATCGTCGCGGCCATCGACGCGGTCGTCGACCCCGGCTGCATCATCGCCGAGATCCGGGCCTGACGCCCCGCCGCCGCGCTGGGGACCGCGCCGCCCGCCGGGTGGCGGGCGCGTCCTGATCGAGGACGGTCCGGCGGCGGGCCGAAGGCAGTCCGCACGACGTCGTTTCGGCAGCCGCATCAATTGTCGCGACATCTAAACGCGCAACCTATCAATCAAGCCGAACAAGATATTGGACCAACGGTCGGCGGTGCGTCTATCTCGCGTTGGAACGAGGGATCACGCCATGTTCGACCTCGACCAGGACTATCCCCGCGACATGGTCGGGTACGGCCGGCACCGGCCGGACCCGGCTTGGCCGGGGGGCAAGCGCGTCGCCGTCCAGTGCGTCATCAACTACGAGGAGGGCGGCGAGAACTGCATCCTCCACGGTGACGCGGCGTCCGAGGCCTTCCTCTCCGAGATCGTCGGCGCCCTGCCCTGGCCGGGTCAGCGCCACACCAACATGGAGTCGATCTACGAGTACGGCGCCCGCGCCGGCTTCTGGCGCCTCTGGCGCGCGTTCACGCGCCGCAACCTCCCGGTCACGGTCTTCGGCGTCGCCTCCGCGATGCAGCGCAACCCCGAGGCCGTCGCCGCCATGGTGGAGTCCGGCTGGGAGATCGCCAGCCACGGCCTGCGCTGGATCGACTACCGCGACCACAGCCCTGAGGCCGAGCGCGCCGACATCGACGCGGCCGTCGCGCTCCAGGCGGCGCTGACCGGCAGCCGGCCCCTCGGCCTGTACCAGGGGCGGACCTCCGCGAGCACGCTCGCCATCGGCGCCGCCGAGGGCGGATTCCTGTACCTGGCCGATTCCTACGCCGACGACCTGCCCTACTGGCTGCGGATCGGCGGCCGTCAGCAGCTCGTCGTCCCCTACACCCTCGACGCCAACGACATGCGGTTCGCGACCGCCCAGGGCTTCAACAGCGGCGACCAGTTCTTCGGCTACCTCAAGGACACGTTCGACGTCCTGTACCGCGAGGGCGAGGCGGGACGGGGCGGCATCATGTCGGTGGGGCTCCACTGCCGCCTGGTCGGGCGTCCGGGGCGGATGGCCGCGCTGGAGCGGTTCCTCGACTACGTGGGCGATCACCCCGACGCCTGGGTGACCACGCGGCTGGACATCGCCCGCCACTGGATCGCGGCCCATCCGCCGCGCGGCGGCTACCGGCCGACCCGCATGGGCCGCGCCCTGTTCGGCGCGGTCTTCGGCCCGGTCTGCGCCGGGCTATCCGACGCGTCGCACGCGGCGGGCGCGGCGATGGCGGATCAGGTCTACGCGCGCGGCCTTCCCGCGGAGGCGGACGACCCGTCCGGGCTGGCCCGGCTCCTCGCGGAGTCCGCGGGTGCCCCGGCCGAGGCGGGCACTGCCCGGAGCAGACTCGAGGGGGTCATCGGGAAATAGAGACGCCGTCCAGCCCAGATACGAAGTTCACAATCTGGCCGAGGTCTGTTTTCGACCAACGCTTCACAGGATCAGGAGACGGAGAGTCATAGGTTTTGCATGGCGATCCCAGCGGGTCGTCAGCGTCACGGAAAAGGCCCGGCAACAGGGCTGCGCCAGTCAGGGAGAAACGCCATGTACGCACAGGTCGAGGGCGCGGGCATCAGCACGGCCGTGTCGGACGAACGGGAAGCCGTCGTCATCAAGCCGAGCTACGATCCGGATCTCGTGAACGAGGATCTCGCCCCGCTGCGCAAGCAGACCTGGGGCACCTACAACATCTTCGCCTTCTGGATGTCTGACGTCCACAGCGTCGGCGGATACGTGACCGCCGGCTCCCTGTTCTCGCTGGGCCTCGTGAGCTGGCAGGTGCTGGTCGCCCTGCTCGTCGGCATCGGGATCGTGCAGGTCTTCTGCAACCTCGTCGCCAAGCCGAGCCAAGTGACCGGGACACCTTACCCGGTGATCTGCCGCGCCGCCTTCGGGGTGAAGGGCGCCAACATCCCGGCGATCATCCGCGGGCTGATCGCGGTGGCGTGGTACGGCATCCAGACCTACCTCGCCTCGGCGGCCCTGACCGTGGTGGCCCTGCGCTTCTTCCCCGAGTTGGCCGTCTACGCCGACCTTAAGCAGTACGGCTTCGCGGGCCTCTCGGCCCTCGGCTGGGCCGCCTTCATGACCCTCTGGGTGCTGCAGGCACTGGTCTTCTGGCGCGGCATGGAGGCGATCCGCGTGTTCATCGACTGGGCCGGCCCGGCCGTCTACGTCGTGATGATCGCGCTCGCCGGCTACCTCGTCTACAAGGCCGGCCTCGCCAACATCGGCCTGTCGCTCGGCGAGGTGAAGTATACCGGCTGGGACGCGCTGCCGGTGATGATCAACGCCGTCGCCCTCGTGGTCTCCTACTTCTCCGGCCCGATGCTGAACTTCGGCGACTTCTCGCGCTACGGTTCGAGCTTCGCAGCGGTGAAGCGGGGCAACTTCTGGGGCCTGCCGGTGAACTTCCTGGGCTTCTCGCTGCTCACCGTCATCACCGCCTCCGCCACCGTGCCGGTCTTCGGCCACCTGATCACCGACCCCGTCGAGACGGTGAGCCGGATCGACAGCACCTTCGCGGTGGTGCTCGGCGCCCTGACCTTCATGACGGCGACCATTGGGATCAACATCGTGGCGAATTTCGTCTCGCCGGCCTTCGACTTCTCGAACGTGTCCCCGCGGCGGATCTCCTGGCGGATGGGTGGGATGATCGCGGCCGTCGGCTCGATCTTCATCACGCCGTGGAACCTCTACAACAACCCGGCCGTGATCCACTACACGCTCGACGTGCTCGGCGCCTTCATCGGCCCGCTGTTCGGGATCCTGATCGCCGATTTCTACCTCGTGAAGAAGGAACACGTCGTCATCGACGACCTCTACACGATGAGCCCCGCCGGGACCTACTGGTACCAGGACGGCTACAACCGCGCCGCCGTGGCGGCCATCATCCCCTCGGCCATGATCCCGGTGTTGTGCGTGCTCCTGCCGGGGCTGGAAGGTGTCGCGAACTTCACGTGGTTCATCGGCTGCGCCCTGGGCTTCGCGATCTACACCGCCCTCATGCGCCGCCTCGCGGGCGCGGCCCGTCCTGCCTGAGCCCGTCCGGACCGGGGACCGCCCCGGTCCGGATCGGAGACACGAACGGCCCGGCGGCGCGGTCTGACCCGCGCCGCCGGGCCTCCCCCGACCTCCCCATCCCCGGCCGGCTGCGTGCGGGCCTCTGCCCGGCCATCCGGCCGGCTCCCGCCACCCGAGGGCGCCATGCGGATCCTGCTGCTCAATCCGAACACCAGCACGTCTGTGACCGACCTCCTGGCCGGGCAGGTCGGGACGATGGCGGGCGCGGCCGCGACCTTCGTGCCGGCCACCGCGCGGTTCGGCGCCGCCTACATCGCCAGCCGGGCGGCCCTGGCCATCGCCGGCCACGCCGCCCTCGACGCCTTCGCGGAGCACGGCCGGGACTGCGACGCGGTCTTCCTCGCCTGCTTCGGCGATCCCGGGCTGCTGGCCCTGCGCGAGGTCTCGCCGGTCCCGGTGGTGGGGATGCTCGAAGCGTCGTGTCGTGAGGCCCAGCGGGTCGCCGCGCGCTACGCCATCGTGACCGGCGGGGCCCTGTGGAAGCCGATGCTCCGCGAGTGCGTCGCGAGCCTCGGCGTCGGCGACGGCCTCGTGAGCATCCGGGCGATCGCGCGCACCGGCGGCGAGATCGCCAAGGACCCGGAGGCGGCGCTGTCCGACCTCGCGGCCGCCTGCCGGGCCTGCGCCGAGGAGGATCGCGCCGAGGCGGTGATCCTCGGCGGCGCCGCCCTGGTCGGCCTCGCGGCCCGCCTGCAGCCGCACGTGCCGGTCCCGGTCCTGTGCTCGGTCACGTCGGGGGTGAAGGCGGTCGTCGCCGCCGCGGCGGCGCCCTACCGGCGCCCGCCCGCCGTCGCCGCGGACAATGTCGGTCTCGGCCACGCCCTCGCGACGCTGCTCGCGCCGCGCGAAGCCATCGGCTGAGACGGGGCGGGCGGCCGCCGGCGCGAGACTGGCAGCCGTCCTGCATCGCTCGGAGTTTCAACCCCCCGTTCCGGATGGGGCAACCCTGTGGGGCCAGCCATGACGATCCAGGCGCACCACGCGACCGACGTGCCGGCCCTCGCGGCGCCCGCGCGCCTGGACGACGCCTACCGCCGGATCACGTGGCGGCTGCTGCCGTTCCTGATGGTCCTCTGGATCCTGTCCTGGATCGACCGGGTCAATATCGGCTTCGCCAAGCTGCAGATGCTGGCCGAGCTCCGCTTCAGCGAGACGGTCTACGGCATCGGCGCGGGGATCTTCTTCATCGGCTACTTCCTCTGCGAGGTGCCGAGCAACCTGCTGCTGGAGCATATCGGCGCCCGCAAGACGATCGCGCGGATCACCCTGTTGTGGGGGCTCTGCTGCGTGGCGATGATGTTCGTCACCACGCCGGCGTTCTTCTACGTCCTGCGCTTCCTGCTCGGCGTCTTCGAGGCCGGGTTCTATCCGGGTGTCATCCTGTACCTGACCTACTGGTATCCGAGCGAGCGCCGGGCGAAGGTGTTCGGGCTGTTTATGTCGGCCTCGGCGCTGGCCGGCGTCATCGGGGGGCCGCTCGCGGGCGCGATCATGTCGGGGCTGCACGGCGTCAACGGCTGGTCCGGCTGGCAGTGGGTGTTCCTGCTCGAGGGCATCCCGTCGATCCTGGCCGGGATCGTCACCCTGTTCTACCTCACGGACCGGCCCGCCAAGGCCGGCTGGCTGACGGCGGAGCAGAAGGCGCTGGTCGAGGCCGACCTCGCGCGCGACGCCGCGGCCCTCGGCCACCGCGAGCACCGGATCCTCGCCTCGCTGAAGGACGCGCGCGTCTGGCAATGCATCGCGATCTTCTTCTGCATCGTCACGGCGAACTCGGCCCTGACCTTCTTCGGCCCGAGCGTGGTGCGCGATGCCGGCTTCACCGACCCGCTGACGGTCGGCTGGATCATGTCGGCCGCCTATCTCTGCGGCGGCGCCGGGATGATCCTCAACGGCCGCCACTCGGACCGGACCGGCGAGGCGCGGCTGCATTGCGGGGTCCCGGCCTTCGTCGGGGCGCTGGCCATCGCGCTCACCGGCGTGTTCATCGCGGGCGCCCCGGTCCTGGCGCTGGTCATGCTCGGCGTGGCGATCGTCGGCACGATGAGCGCGATCCCGGTCTTCTGGCAGATCCCCGGCCGCTTCCTCGCCGGGTCGGCGGCGGCGGCCGGCATCGCCCTCATCAACTCGGTGGCCAACCTCGCGGGCTTCGGAGCGCCGGCCGCGATGGGCTACCTGCGCGAGCAGACCGGCTCGGTCGCGACCGGCCTGTGGCTGGTCGCCGCCGTCGAGGCCGCGGCGCTCGTCCTGATCCTGGCCTTCGTCCCGCCGGCGACGCCGGAGATGGGGCGGCGCGCCCGGGCCCGCGCGGCGCACGAGCCGGCGTGAACCGCAGCACGAGAGGGAGGCTTTCTTGGAACACGGACCCGATCGACACGCTCTGACGCGGCGCGGCCTCGTCGCGACGGGGCTCGGCGCCGCGGCCGCGGCTTCCGCGGGCCAGGCGCTGGCCCAGGGCACGCCCGCTCCGGCGCCGGCTCCGGCCGGTGCCCCGACCAAGCCCGGCACGCTGAACACCGCGCCGGTGTCGCAGGCCGGCCTCTCGCCGCGGCTGACCCTGCACGCCATCGACAATTTCCATGGCACGCCCGGCGCCGGGATGGTCTGCGACCTCGCGATGCACGACGGCACCGGCTACCGGCCGATCCGGACGGTCACCACCGCGCCGAACGGCCGGACCGCCGAGCCGCTCCTGGTCGACGAGGCCTTCAAGGCGGGCCGCTACGAGCTGGTGCTGCACCTCGAGGCGTATTTCGCGAACCTGGGCGTGAAGCTCCCGACCCCGAACTTCCTCGGCCTCGTGCCGATCCGCTTCCGGATCCGCGACGCGAGCCAGCGCTACCACCTGCCGGTGCTGTTCACGCCCTGGGGCTATTCCTACTACCGCGGCAGCTGACCCGTCCGATCCCCGACGCGACAAGGAGACCCGGCATGGCGGGCATCACCACACACGTCCTCGACACCGATCGCGGCCGCCCCGTCGCGGGGGTCCGGATCGACTTCTCCGTCCTGGAGACCGGCCAGTGGCGGCTCGTGAAGAGCGTCGTCACCAACGCCGACGGCCGGACCGACGCGCCGATCCTCCCGGCCGACAAGGCCGAGTCCGGCCAGTACCAGCTGGAATTCTTCGTCGACGCGTATTTCCAGGGCCGGGCCGGCACCGCGGAGGCCGACATCTTCATCGACAACCCGGTCGTGCGGTTCGCCGTCTTCGACGCCAAGCAGCATTACCACGTGCCGATGCTGTGCGCCCCGTCGAGCTTCACCACCTATCGCGGAAGCTGAGCGGCATGATCGACCTCGACCGCCTCAATGCCCTCGAGCGCGACGCCTTCGTCGCGTATCTCGGCGGCGTCTTCGAGCACGCGCCCTGGGTCGCGCGGGCCGCCCACGGCGCGGCGCCCTTCGCCGGCCTCGCCGATCTCCACGGGGCGATGATGGCGGCCGTGCGGGGGGCGCCGCCGGAGGTGCGCCTGGCCTTCCTCAACGGCCATCCCGAACTCGCCGGTCCGGAGGCCCGGGCCCGGGCGATGACCGCCGATTCCGCGCAGGAGCAGGGCAGCGCCGGCCTCGACCGGCTGACGGAGGCGGACGCCGCGGCCTTCGACCGGCTGAACGCCGCCTACCGGCACCGGTTCGGCTTCCCGTTCATCGTCGCCGTGCGCGGCCGGGACCTGCGCGAGATCCGCGCGCTGTTCGAGGAACGCCTCGCCCGCGCGGTCGCGGACGAGGAAGCGACGGCCCTGGAGGAGATCGGCGCGATCACCCGGATGCGGCTCGACCGGCTGGTGCGGCCGGCCTAGCGCGGCGCCCCGCGGCGATTTCGATCTTGGCCGGCCGGTCGGGCGCGTCCATGCTGGGCGCGGACGGGGACCGCCGTCCCGGTTCGAGGGCTGCATGAAGCGACTGGACGTGGCCGTCATCGGCGGCTCGATCGCCGGACTGACCACGGCGTGCCTGCTCGCGCGGAGCGGCCACGCCGTCACGGTGTTCGAGCGGTCGGCGGCCGCGCTCACGGGCCGCGGGGCGGGCATCGTCACGCATCCGGGCCTCCGGGCGGTGCTGGCGCGCTGCGGTGCTCCGGCCGGGGCGGGCGATCTCGGCGTCACCGTCGAGGGCCGCCGGGTCCTCGACCGGGACGGGACCGTGATCGCGGAGCGGAGCCTGCCGCAGGTGCTGGCGGGCTGGGGACGGCTCTACGGCCTGCTCCTGGACGCCGTGCCCGCCGACAGCGTCCGCTACGGCGCGGCGCTCGCCGCGGTCGAATCCGACGGCGGGCGCGTCGTCGCCTCCTTCGAGGACGGCCGCCGGATCTCCGCGGATCTCCTCGTCGGCGCCGACGGGCAGTTCTCGACGGTGCGCGACCGGTTCCTGAGCGCCGTCGCGCCGCGCTACGCCGGCTACGTAGCGTGGCGCGCGGTCGTCGACGCGGGGGCCCTCGCGCCGGGGACCCGGGAGGCGATCGGCGGCCATTTCGCGTTCTGCCTGCCTCCGGGCGAGCAGATCCTCGGCTATCCCGTGCCCGGGCGCGCGGACGGGGCCGCGACCGGCCGCTCCTTCAACGCGGTCTGGTACAGGCCGACCGAGGAGACCGCGCTCGCCGCGCTGCTGACCGATGCCGGCGGCGTCCGCCACGCCCTCTCCATACCGCCGGGCCGGATCAAGCCCGCGGTGCTGGCGGCGATGCGCGCCGACGCGGCGCGGGTCCTCGCGCCGCCGTTCGCCGAGGTCATGCTGCGCGCCGAGCAGCCGTTCCTGCAGGCGATCCTGGACATCGAGACGCCGACCATGATCCCGGCCCGCGGCGTCGCGCTGATCGGCGACGCCGCCTTCGTGGCCCGGCCGCATGTCGGGATGGGCGTCACCAAGGCCATGGAGGACGCCGCCGCCCTCGCGGATGCCCTGGAGGAGGCCGGCGGGGACGTCGATGCGGCGCTGACGGCCTTCGACGCGCGCCGGCGCGCCTACGGCGCGGCGGTCGTGGCGCGGGGACGGGAGCTCGGCGCGTACCTGCAGGCGCAGCGGCGCGGCGCGGCCGAGCGGTCGGCCGCGGAGCGGTTCCGCAGCCCCGCGGCGATCATGGCCGGGACGGCGGTCCCGCCGGAGGTCCGCCTCGCCTAAGCCGCGCGGCGGGTCGCCGCCCGCACGGCGGCCGGGAGAGCGAGGGGCGGGTTCGCGCTGTCGAGGAACTCGACGGTGGTGAAGATCAGCTCGGTGGCGCCGATATTGGCGAGGTCGTGGGTCATCGACTCGCCGGGCCCGAACGACAGGTGCTGGATGTCGCCCGCGCGGTAATCCACCTCCGCGACCCGCCCGTCGCCGTAATGCGAGCGGGCACGCCCCGCCGTCACCGCCGTCCAGAAATAGTCGAGTACGTGCGTGTGGAAGCCGATCCGGGCGCCGGGCGCCAGGACGATGGTCCAGACCCGGCAGCGCGCGTCCTCCGAGAGCAGGCGGGTGCCGACGCAGCCGTTGTCCCGCGCCGCCGCGTATTCCTGTGCCAAGTCGAGCGGCAGCGCCGCCGGTTCCGTTCCCTGGGTCATGGCGTTCCTCCGGCCCGGGAGGCTAATCCAGTTCCCGCGAAAGTCATCGCCGCGGCGGACGTCCCGGTGACGCGGGCGGTCCGGACCGCCGCCTCCCGTGATCCGGGATCCCGGGACGGCCCTAGAGGGCGCCGGACGACCGCGCCGCCGTCACCACCCGGCGGTGGGTCGCGAGCAGCCCCGGCAGGGCGGCGTCGAGCATCGCGGCCCGGACCGCGTCGCGGTCCGCCGTGCCGTCGATGCCGTAGACCCGCGAGCGCAGGCCGACATAGACCAGGGCGCCGTGGATGCCGAAGAGGAGCTCGAACTCGTCCTCGGCGAGCGGCTGCACCACCGGGTCCGGCAGGTTCGACTCGGCGCGCATCCCCGCCAGCAGCGGCGCGAAGATGCGCGCACGGACCATGCCGAGGTAGCGGCTCGGCAGATCGAACCCCTTGAGACCCGCCGAGACGAAGATCCGCAGCCATGCGGCGTCGTCGATCCGGCTCTGATAGTCGATCTCGAAGCGCCGGAAGCGCTCGAGGACGGGGAGCGCGGGGTCGCGCACCGTCGCCTCCCAGCCGGGATCCCAGCGCTTGAGGTAGACCTCCTCGTAGATGCGCTCGATCAGCGCCGCCTTGGTCGGGAAGTAGCGGAACAGCAGCGGCTGCGTGATGCCGAGCCGGCGGGCGAGTTCCCGGGTGTGCCCGTCGAGGCCGACCTCGGCGAAGTAGGCGACCGCGCCCTCGACGATCTGGCGCTCGCGGGCCTCCGGCGTCAGCCGCCGGCCGGTCGGCACGCGACCGCGACTGTCCGCCGGCCTGCTTGACGCCATCTCGGTTTCGCCTTCTATTGAGCGAACGATAAATAGAGGCGTCCAGCCTGTCCCATCGGGGCGGTCATGGGCAAGCCCGCCGGGAGGAGAACCAGGGTTGAAGGCGCCCGACTTCGCCTACGCGCGTCCGGCCTCGCTCGAGGCGGCGCTCGCCCTGCTCGCCGAGCACGGAGAGGACGCCGTTCCGCTGGCGGGCGGCCAGAGCCTCGTCACGGCCCTCAACATGCGGCTCTCGACGCCCGGCCTGCTGGTCGACCTCAACGCCGTCCCCGAACTCACCGGCGTCTCGGAGGCCGACGGCGAGGCCGGCGGCATCGTGCGGATCGGCGCGATGACGCGCCACCGCGACGTCGGGACCGCCGCGCTCGTGCGCGAACGCCTGCCGCTGCTCGCCGCCGCCCTGCCGCACATCGCCCATCCGGCGATCCGCAACCGCGGCACGATCGGCGGCTCGGTGGCGCTGGCCGACCCGGCCACCGAATGGCCCGCCTGCTGCTTGGCCGCCGGCGCCACGATCGTGGTGCGCGGTCCCGGGGCGGAGCGGCGCGTCCCGGCGGACGATTTCTTCCAGGGCCTCTACACGACGGCCCTGGAGCCCGGCGAGATCGTCACGGCGATCGAGTTCCCGGTGCCGGGGGCCGACGCGGTCTGGGGGTTCGAGGAATTGTCGCGCCGCCACGGCGACTACGCCCTCGTCGGCCTCGCGGCGACCGGCCGGCTGGCCGCGGGCGGCCTGTCGGATCTGCGCCTCGCCTTGTTCGGCGTGGCCGACCGGCCGGTGCTCGCCCGCGCCGCCGCGGCCGCCCTGGAGGCCGGCGACCTCGCGGGCGCCCAGGCGGCGCTCGCCGGGGAGCTCGACCCGCCGGACGATCCGACTACCCGGGCCGCGACGCGGCTCCACCTCGCCCGCGTGATCCTCGGCCGCGTGGCGGCCCGGATGCGCGCCGGCACCGCGCAGGAGGGCGGCCCCGATGGCGTCTGAGAGCCCGGACCGCGCGCACGCGGTCGCCTTCACGCTGAACGGCGAGGCCGTGCGGGCGCATGTCCCGGCCCGGATGCATCTCGGCGACCTGCTGCGCCAGTCGTTCGGCCTCACCGGCGTGCATCTCGGCTGCGAGCACGGCGTGTGCGGCGCCTGCACGATCCTGGTCGACGGCCGGGCGGTGCGGTCCTGCCTGATGCTCGGCGTCCAGGCCGACGGCGCCACGGTCGAGACCGTGGAGGGCCTGACCGAGAGCGGGCGCATCCGCGACCTGCAGGACGCCTTCCACGCCCGCAACGCCCTGCAGTGCGGCTACTGTACCCCCGGCATGCTGGTGACGGCCGCCGAGTTCCTGGACGACGCGGAGGCGCCAACCTCGCGCGACGCCATCCGCGCGGCGATCGCGGGCAATTACTGCCGCTGCACCGGCTACCACGCCATCGTCGACGCCATCGCGTCGACCGCCGAGGCGCGCCGGCAAGGTCGCCGGGATCCCGGCCGGGAGGCCGCCGAATGAGCGCGGATCCGGGCGGCCTCACTTTCCTCGACCGGCCGAACAGCTATATCGGCCGCTCGGTCCCGCGGCCGAACGCGCGGCGCCTCCTCGAGGGCGGGGGCGTCTACGTGGACGACGTGGCCGTCGCCCGCCTGGGCCATGTCGCCTTCCTGCGCAGCCCCCACGCCCACGCCCGCATCGTCGCGCTGGACACCGCGGACGCCAGGGCGATGCCCGGCGTCATCGCCGTGGTGACGGGCCCCGAACTCGCGGAGGTCTGCACGCCCTGGGTCGGCGTGCTCGGGCACTTCAAGGGGCTGCGCTCGGCACCCCAGCACGCCCTGGCCCTCGACCGGGTGACCTGGGTCGGCGAGCCATTCTGCGCGGTCGTCGCCCGCAGCCGGGCCGAGGCCGAGGACGCGCTGGCCGCCATCATGGTCGAGTTCGATCCCCTCCCCGCCGTGGTCGACATGGAGACGGCGCTCGATCCGGCGACGCCCGCGATCCACGCCGAGCTCGGCGACAACCTCGCCTTCGAGCGCGTCCTCGACGTCGGCGACGTCGAGGGGGCCTTCCGCGACGCGGCCCTGGTGGTCGAGGAGACCTTCCAGTTCGGCCGGCACACGGGGGTGTGCCTGGAGCCGCGGGCGATCCTGGCCGACTGGGCGGCGGCGGACGGGATGCTGACCGTCCACCACTCCTTCCAGGCGCCGCACATGATGCAGGATATCCTGTGCAAGCACCTCGCCCTCCCCGAGGGGGCGGTGCGGGTGATCTGCAAGGATGTCGGCGGCTCCTTCGGGATCAAGGTCCACATCTACCCCGACGAGATGGCGACCTGCGCGCTGGCGCTGATGCTCAAGCGCCCGGTCAAGTTCGTCGCCGACCGGCTGGAGAGCTTCCAGAGCGACATCCACGCCCGGGACCACCGGGTCACGGCCCGGATGGCCTTCTCGGCCGCGGGCGACATCCTCGCCCTCGACATGGACGACCTCACGGGCATCGGGCCCTACTCGGTCTACCCGCGCACCAGCGCGGTCGAGGCCAACCAGGTCGTCAACCTGACCGGCGGCCCTTATCGCCATCAGCACTACAGGGCCCGCGCCCGCGTCGTGCTCCAGAACAAGGCGCCCACCTGCCAGTACCGGGCGGTGGGCCACCCGATCGCCACGATGGTCGCCGAGGGGCTCGTCGACCTGGGCGCCGCCCGGCTCGGCCTCGATCCCCTGGCCGTGCGCGAGCGGAACGTCATCCCCGACGACGCCTATCCCTGCGCGGGCGTCTCGGGGATCAAGCTGGAGAAGCTGTCCCACCAGGCGGCGCTCGCCAAGCTCAGGGCGATGATGGACTATGACGGCCTGCGCGCCGAGCAGGCGGACCTCCGGAAGCGGGGGATCTACCGGGGCATCGGCCTCGCGGCCTTCATCGAGATCACCAACCCGTCGGCGGCCTTCTACGGGGTCGGCGGCGCGCGCATCTCCTCCCAGGACGGCTGCACGATCCGGCTCGATCCCCAGGGGGGCGTCGTCGCGTCGGTCAGCGTCACCGAGCAGGGCCAGGGCACCGAGGGCATCATCGCGCAGATCGTGGCCACCGCCACGGGCGTGCCGATGGACAGGGTCCGGGTGATCTCGGGCGACACGCAGGCGACGCCCTACGGCGGCGGCACCTGGGCGTCGCGCGGGGCCGGCATCGGCGGCGAGGCCGCGTGGCAGGCCGGCAAGGCACTGCGCGGCAACGTCCTGGCGGTGGCGGGCGCGATCCTGCAGGCCGACCCCGGAAACCTCGACGTGCGCGACGGCGCCGTGGTGGATGCAGGCACCGGGACCGAGCGCATGCCGCTCTCGGAACTCGGCCGCATCGTCTACTTCCGCCCCGACACGCTGCCGCCGGGGGTGCAGCCGGAATTCGTGGCGACCCGGCACTACGTGCCGAAGGACTACCCCTTCGCCTTCACCAACGGCGTGCAGGCCTCCTACGTCGAGGTCGACACCGAGACCGGCTTCGTGCGGCTGCTCAAGCACTGGTGCGTGGAGGATTGCGGGACGGTGCTCAACCCGCTCCTCGTCGACGAGCAGATCCGCGGCGGGATCGTCCAGGGGATCGGCGGCGCCCTGTTCGAGCACTGCCTCTACGACGGCGCCGGCCAGCTGCTGAACGGCTCGATGGCCGACTACCTCGTGCCGATGGCCGGCGAGATGCCCGACATCGCGGTCGCCCACGTGGTCTCGGCCACCGCGTCGTCCGAGATCGGCGCCAAGGGCGCGGGCGAGGCCGGCACCGCCGGCGCGCCGGCGGCGGTCGTCAACGCCATCAACGACGCGCTCCGGCCGTTCGAGGCGCGTGTCTCCCGTCAGCCGGTGACGCCCGAGGTGGTGCTGGAGGCGCTGGGACTGATTTGAAACCGGCTGCGGGCTTCCCCGTCCTTGCGAGCGCAGCGAAGCAACCCAGGGCAGCGGGACGCTGCCGAACGTGGCGGATCCCTGGATCGCTCCGCTGCGCTCGCGAGGACGGATGACCCTGTCGGGTCAGGACACATCGACCACCACGGGGCACGGTCCGCTCAAGAGACCGGTCCCGACGAGGACACGCCAACGGAGGGACGGGAATGGGAACGGGCTTCGACAGGCGCCGGCTGCTCCGGGGCAGCTCCGCCGCATCCGCGCTGGCACTCGCCGCCCCGGCGCTCCTGCGCTCCGCTGTCGCGCAAGATGGCCCGATCCGCATCGGCTTCCCCGTCCCGCTCACCGGCGCTTTCGGGGCCGAGGCGAACGATCAGGTCCGCGCCGCCCAGCTCGCCGTCCAGGCGTTCAACGCGGCCGGCGGCTTCCAGGGCCGCAACGCCGAACTCCTCGTGCGCGACGACAAGCTCAACCCCGGCGAGGCCGCGACTCGGACCCTCGAGCTGATCGAGAAGGACAAGGTCAACTTCCTGGTCGGCGGCCTCTCGGCGGCGGTCACGCTGTCGATCAACAACGTCGCCCGCGAGCGCGGCGTGATCTACAACTCGATCAGCCAGTCCGACGCGATCAACGAGGCCAAGGATTTCGGCCGCACCACCTTCCACGAGGCCCTGAACCCGCACATGACCGCGGGCGCGGTCGGCCGCTACGTCTTCCCGAAATCGGGCAAGCGCGTCGCCTTCCTCAGCGCCGACTACGCCTACGGCCACGAGATGGTGCGCGGCTTCAAGCGTGCCGGCGAGGCCTCGGGCATCGAGGTCGTGGCCGACATCCGCCACCCGATCGGCGCCTCCGACTACTCGGCCTTCCTGCCCCGGATCGCCGCGCTCAAGCCCGACGTGCTCTGCCTGTGCAATTTCGGCCGGGACCAGGTCGTCTCGATCCAGCAGGCGACCGAGTTCGGCCTGAAGCGCACCACCAAGCTCGTCGCGCCGGTCCTGCTCTTCACCGCCCGCAAGGCCGGCGGCGACGCCTTCGACGGCGTGATCGGCGGCACCTCCTACTACTGGCGCCTGGAGGACAGCGTGCCCTCCGCGAAGGCGTTCAACGACCGGTTCCGCGCGGCCTACAACGGCGCCGTGCCGTCGGATTACGGGGCGCTGGGCTATGCCGGCGTCCGCTCGGTGCTGGAGGGCGTGAAGGCCGCCGGGTCGGTCGAGACCGACAAGGTCGTGGCCGCCATGGAGGCCCTGAAGGCCGACTTCTACAAGGGTCCGCAGAGCTTCCGGAAATGCGACCACCAGTCGGTGCAGTCGGTCCTGATCGTCGAGGCGAAGTCGAAGGACATGAAGACTGCGGACGACGTCTTCACGATCCTGGGTACGGAGGGGCCCGACGAGCGCTTCCTGCGCGGCTGCGACGAGCTGGGCCACAAGGCGTGAGGCGCGCCCTGCGAACCCGCGGGAGGACGCGGCCTTGAGCGACCTCACGATCGGCGGCTTCCCCCTCGATCTCCTCGCCCTCCAGCTCGTGACCGGCGTCGCGCTGGGGGCGATCTACGTGCTCGTCGGCATCGGCCTGTCGCTGATCTTCGGGCTGATGAACGTCGTCAATTTCGCCCACGGCGCGTTCTTCATGGTCGGCGCCTATGTCGGCGTCTTCCTGTACGGCTACACCGGCAGCTTCTGGCTCAGCCTCGTCGCGGCGCCGCTGGCGATGGGGCTCCTCGGGCTCGCCGTGGAGCGCGTGCTCGTGCGCCCCCTCTATGGGCGCGGCATCGACGATCCGCTGCTCCTCACCTTCGGCCTGTCCTACGTGATGGTCGAGAGCGTGCGCATCGCCTTCGGGCTGACCGGGCTGCCCTTCGGCGCGCCGCCCGAGCTGCGCGGCGCGGTCGATATCGGCATCGGCTACTTCCCCCTCTACCGGCTGTTCCTGATCGGCTTCGCGCTGGTGGTGGTCGGTGCCCTGTGGCTGTTCATCGAGCGCACGCCCTTCGGCCTCGTGATCCGGGCCGGCGCCCGCGACCCGCAGATCGTGCAGGTGCTCGGGATCGAGATCACCAAGGTCTGGCTCGCGGTCTTCGCCTTGGGCTGCGCGCTCGCCGGGCTCGCCGGCATCCTCGCCGCGCCCCTGCAGGGCGTCACGCCCGAGATGGGGGTTCCGGTTCTGGCCGAGGCCTTCGTGGTCACGGTGGTCGGCGGCATGGGCTCGCTGGCCGGGGCCGTGCTCGCCGGGCTGATCGTCGGGATCGTGGTGGCGATGACGTCGCTCGTCGCCCCCGACATGACCAAGATGGCGATCTTCGCCCTCATGGCCCTGGTGCTGCTCGTGCGGCCCCGGGGCCTCCTCGGCCGGGCCGGAGCCCTCGGATGAGCCCCCGCGCCCCTGCCCCCGCCGTCACGGAGGGAGGCGCCCTTCCGGCGGCCCGGCCGGGCCCCGGCCGGGCCGGGCGCCGGCTGGCGTGGTGCGGCCGGCACCGCGTCGCCCTGACGCTCGCCGTCCTGCTCGTGTTCCCCTGGATCGCCCCCTACCAGGCCCTCGCGGTGAACATCCTGGTGCTCGGGCTCTACGCCCTCGGGTTCAACCTGCTGTTCGGCTATACCGGGCTCCTGTCCTTCGGCCACGCCGCCTTCCTGGGCGGCGGGGCCTACGGCTGCGGCATCGCCATCGTCCATTACGGGCTGCATCCGGCCCTGGCGCTCGTCGCCGGCACGCTGCTCGCCACCCTGATCGCGGCCGTCATGGGCGTCCTGGCGATCCGCACCCGCGGCATCTACTTCGCGATGACGACGCTCGCGCTGTCGATGTGCGTCTACTACGCGTTCTACCAGGCGGAGGCCTTCACCGGCGGCGAGAACGGCCTGCGCGGCATCAACGTACCGGCGCTCGCCCTGCCGGGCTTCAGCCTCAATCTCCTCGACCCGGTGGTGAAGTACTACGCCGCGCTGGCCGTCGTCGGCGTCGCGGTCTGGCTGTTCTCGCGCCTGCTGTCGTCGCCCTTCGGGGCCGCCCTCGAGGCGATCCGCGAGAACGAGGGCCGGGCGCAGGCCTGCGGCTACGACGTGCGCCGCATGAAGCTCGCGGCCTTCGTGATCTCCGGGGCCCTGTGCGGCCTCGCGGGCGGGCTCCAGGCGATCCACCTCTCGATCGTGCCGATCGAGACGATGCACTATTCGACCTCCGGCCAGGCCGTGATGATGGCGCTGCTCGGCGGTATGGGGACCTTCTTCGGACCCTTCGTGGGGGCGGCCACCTTCGCGCTCCTGCAGGATGGGCTCGCCACCGTGACGAGCCACTGGCAGCTCATCGTCGGCGCCGTCTTCATCGCCTTCGTGCTGTTCCTGCCGCTCGGCATCTGGGGCGAGGTGCTGGCCCGCCTGAGGAGGGCCGGATGGTGAGCGCCGCCCCGGTCGTCGCCGCGCCGGCCATGGCGTCCGCTGCGGCGTCCAGTGCGGCGTCCAGTGCGGCGCCGCCGATCCTCGCCACCGAGGGACTCGGCAAGCGGTTCGGGCATTTCCGCGCCCTGTCCGACGTCACCGTCGCGTTCCCGGAGGGCGGCATCACCGCGATCATCGGGCCGAACGGGGCGGGCAAGTCGACCTTCTTCAACCTGATCTCGGGCGCCTTCCCGCCGAGCGAGGGACGGGTCCTGTTCCGCGGGCGCGACATCACCGGCGCGGCCCCGCACGCCTTCGCCCGGATGGGCATCGCCAAGTCGTTCCAGATCACCAACGTCTTCCCGAACCTCACGGTGCGCGAGAACGTGCGGGTGGCCGCCCAGGCCCGGCGGGTCCGCTTCGCGCTCTTCCGGGATCGCGCGGCCTATCCCGAACTGGCGGAGCGGGCCGGGGAACTCCTCGGCGAGGTCGGGCTCGGCGCCCGGATGGATCGCCTCGCCCGCGAACTCGCCCACGGCGAGCAGCGCGCCCTGGAGATCGCGGTGGCCCTCGCCGCCGAGCCGAGCCTCCTCCTCCTCGACGAGCCGACCGCCGGGATGAGCCCCGAGGAGACGCGCGAGATGATGGACCTCGTGCAGCGCCTCGCCGAGACCCGGACGCTGATCCTCGTCGAGCACAAGATGAAGCTCGTCATGGGCCTGTGCCGGCGCCTCGTCGTCCTCCACCAGGGCCAGCTCCTGGCCGAGGGCAGCCCCGACGACATCCGGGCGCATCCCGAGGTGCGCCGCGTCTACCTGGGCAACACGGCGGGCAAGATCACGGGCGGGACCGCATGAGCACCGCCGTCACGCAGCCTCTCCTGGCGGTCGAGGACCTGCGGGCGTGGTACGGCCACTCCCACATCCTGCAGGGCCTGTCGCTGGTGGCGCGCCCGGGCGAGATCGTCACGCTGGTCGGCCGCAACGGCGCCGGCAAGACCACCACGCTGAAGGCGATCATGGGCCTCGTGGCGAAGCGCGAGGGGCGCGTGACCTTCGCGGGCGCCGACATCCTCCACCGGCCGCCCCACGAGCGCTTCCACCGGGGCCTCGCCTACGTGCCGGAGGAGCGGCGCATCGTGCCGGGGCTGACCGTGGAGGAGAACCTGCGCCTCGGCATCCTGGCCGCCAAGGGGGCAGGACGGGGCGCGCGCGCGACGCGCCGCGACGAGGCGCGGCGCATCGAGGTGATCGCCGAGACCTTCCCGCGGCTGAAGCAGCGCCTGAAGCAGGAGGCCGTCACGATGTCGGGCGGCGAGCAGCAGATGCTCGCCATCGCCCGGGCGCTCATGGCCGAGCCCGTGATGGTGCTCCTCGACGAGCCCTCGGAGGGGATCATGCCGATCCTGGTCGAGGAGATGTTCGCGCAGTTCGTCGCGATGAAGCGGGCCGGAACCACGATCCTGCTCGTGGAGCAGAACGTCGAGCTCGCCCTCGACGTGTCCGACCGCGTCTACATCGTCGACGGCGGCGCCGTCGTCTACCACGCCCCCGCGGCCGCGCTGCGGGACGATCCCGAGATCCAGGCGCGCTACTGCGCGGTCTGAGTGCCCGCACCGGCCGGTGGGCGGCGCAGAGTCAGGAGGAGACCAGGATGGACATCGCTGGCGCGTATCGGATCCCGGTCGCGCGGGAGGCCGTCTGGGCGGCGCTGAACGATCCGGAGGTGCTCGCCCGCTGCATCCCCGGCTGCAAGGAGCTGGTGCAGGTCTCCCCGGAGGAGATGACCGCCAAGGTCGCCCTCAAGATCGGGCCGGTCTCGGCGACCTTCGCGGGCACGGTCCGCCTGGAGGATATGCGCCCCCCCGAGGGCTACAGCCTCGTCGGTCAGGGCAACGGCGGCATGGCGGGCTTCGCCAGGGGCCGCGCCGCGGTCAGCCTCGCGGCCGAGGGCGGCGAGACGCTCCTGACCTACACCGCCAAGGCGGAGGTCGGCGGCAAGATCGCGACGCTGGGTGGCCGACTCATGCAGGCGACCGCCCGCAAGCTCGCCGACGAGTTCTTCGGCAAGTTCGCCGCCGCGCTCGGGGCGCCCGGCGACCCGGCCGCGCCGCGGGCGGCCGAGGCCTAGATCCGCCGACCCGGTCTCCGGGTCGATCTCGGGGTCGAGATTCGGCGCAGGAGCTGGAGGACGCCCTGCTGGGCGGAGTTGACGGTCTTGCCGGGCGCGAGCCGGTTCTGGGTGGGCGCCATCAGCTGGGCGTTGTCCTGAAGCGAGAGCAGGTTCTCCGGCGCGTCGCGGCCGACAGGGTGATACCGGAGGACATGGAGCACTCACCTCATGGCATGGTCGGCCCGGCCTTGAGCCAGTAGATATCGGCGATATTCGCGTTATATATTGTCTAATATCTGAGCGTATGGCGTCAATATGCGCGCAAATATGTAAATCGTGAATTTAATTTCCGTAAATATATACAATTATGCTTATCGTGGCCGGGCAGGATTGCCGGATCGAAAATCTTCATCTCTGGATGCAGCACCGCCGGCCGCCGGCCCGCCGTGAAGGGCGGATCGTCGTCGCGCGAATGGTCGATGCGGGGATGTGTCCGGCCTCCCGGGCTCTGTAGACTACTACTCCCGACCGAACACACCGGCCCGTTCAGAGCCCTGTCAGACCTGACAGTAGGCAGGCCCACCGCGTCCGATCAACATTGGTGAGCGCCAATCACCTAGCTGATATATTGACAGCCTTCCAATAAATCCCGTATGATCTGTATTCGATACATTTCGTAACAAATATGAACTCCGTGATCCGGTTTTTTGCCATCATTCTTTGAGAAAATGATTTTATATCCCGAGTCCGTTCGGGTTATCGAGTATGAAAGCCATGGCGAATAGGCGTATCGTAGCCGAGCGATTCGACTGCACACTCATCGCGATCGCCCGCGACGAGGCGCTCTACATCGCGGAATGGCTGGCCTTCCATCGCGCCGTCGGTTTCAGCCGGATCCTCGTCTTCGATCACGGCAGCACCGATGACACGCCCGCGATCGTGGCCCGCGCGGCGGCCGCCGATCCGGCCATTTCCCTCCACGCGGTCGCAGCTCTCGACGGCGTGTCACCGCAGATCGCGGCCTACACGGCCGGCATGGCCCTGGTGGCCACGCCGTGGGTGGCGTTCCTCGATATCGACGAGTTCCTCGTGCCCTGGCAGGACGGCGCGCTACCCCGGTATCTCGCCCGGGTGCCGGACGATGTCTCGGCCGTCCACGTCAACTGGCGCTCATTCGGCTCATCCGGCGTGACCGCGCCGGGATACGGGTTCGTGACGGAGGCTTTCCAGCGCTGCGCTCCGTCCGACTGGGCCTATCAGGCCCATTACAAGACGCTCGCGCGGTCCGAGCACGTCCGGGGCGTGCAGGTGCACGAGGTGGTTCTGGCGGCCGGACGACGCACGCTCTCGGACTTCACCGATGTCGCGGCCGGCACGACCGGAATGGCGGACCGGATCGCCTACGGCGGCATCCAGCTCAACCACTATCAGTGCAAGACCTGGGGCGAGTTCTCGGCCCGGATGCGCCTGCCGAGCGCGGGCAGCCCGCGCGGTCCCCGGCTCGACGCCCTGGCGCTGCGCTTCGATCTGCTCGACCGCAACGAGATCGAGGACCGCTCGGCGTCCCTGTTCAGCCGGGCCATGCGCGCGCGATGGGCGGTCCTGGCGACCGGGCGCGCGCCGCGCGCGCGGGCCGCGGCCGCCTGGGTCTGGAGCCGCCTCGTCGCCCGCGGCTTCCGCGCGCCTGAACTGGCCGCCTAGGAACGGGCCGCGTTCGCGGCTACCGGACCTGGTCGAGGGAGGCTCTCAGATCCGCGCGGCACGCGGTTCCGAACTCGGTGAGGAAATCGAGCTTGCCCTCGCGGGCGAGATCTCGGATCTCGTGGAGACTCTGATTGGGGCCGAGATAGGTGTCGATCACTCGGTCGATGACGGATCCGGCCGCGTCGACGGTCGCCTGCGAGGCGGTGAGCTGCATCTTCGCCAGCAACGCGTAGAGCAGGACGAGGTCGCCGACATCGTCGCGTTCGTGGCTCAGCGCGTCGGCGTAGAGCCTGACGGATTCGGTGATGAATTCGTTGAACAAGTCCACGCGCTGCGCGCGCTCATTCTCCCGAAGCTTGTCCTGAAACTGGCTCCGATGCGCCATCCACGTGGTCATGAACGATGTCGCGGCGCCGATCGTCGCTCCACCCAGGCCGAACATCGCCGAGATGTAAGCCGCGTCCAAAGCCCCCTCCTCGTGCCGTGGGTCCCCGTCCGCTGTACATCGGCCGCTCTAAGATCCCCTTTCCTCGACCCCCCGACCGTGACGACCGGCCGCGCGCCGCGGCTCGACCACGGCGGGTCCGGCCTCGATCCGGTTCGGGTCGCCACGATCCGGTCATCGCGGCATTCCGATCTGCAGGACATTGAAGCCGCGCCGCATGTAGCTCTCGAGGAACGCTGCGAACGGCGTGCCCGCGCCGGGTGCCTGGTTGACGCGAAGGACGGCGGCACAGCCGCGCTGCGGGCTCTCGACCGTGCGGCCGTCGGCGGAGGCCGCGGACGGCATGCCGGCCTGCCAGCGCGCCTTCAGCGCCGTGACGGCCCTGCCGGCCGTCGGGCAATCGGGATAGGCCAGGGACACGAGGAGCGCCGGGCCGGCTCTGCCCTGGTAGTCGGCCACGATCCCGCCCTCGTAGGCCGGGATGCCGTCACGACCGCGTTCGCGCTGATCGTCGATCGCCTTCCTCATCGCGGCCCTGTCGGTCGCCGATAGGACGGAGGCCGGATCGTCGAGGGTCACGCCCATCAGCGGCGTGACGACGGCCGCTTGGAGGATCGCGCCCGGATCGCGGTCATCCGCGGCGGCGAGACCCGCCAGCGACGTGGCCACCGCCGCGTGATCCGCCGCGCTCCGTCCGACGCCGACGCGCTTCTCCAGATCCTCGGCCGCGGACGCCTGGGCGACGACCCGATCGATCGCCAGGACCGCGCTGGTCTCGCCCATGGGGCCGGACCAGGGGCTGGTCGGCTGCCGGCCCTTCAGATTCACGGCGCGCGGCTCACCGTTGGCGAGGATGCGCGGCGCGGTCGAGACCGGCCGGAAGTTCCGGTCCCGGAGTTTGCCGATCAGGTTGTCGGCGGCCGCCTTCGTCGCCAGACCCCAGTCGCTCACGCGCGCCGGAGGCTGGCCGAAGGCGGCGAAGTAGGAAATGTCCTCGAACGGGATTCCGGCCGTCTCGGTCCAGGACTGCGCCCCGCCGTAGCTGAGGGCGTTCAGCGGGCGGATGTTCTGATGGAAGGCCATGCGCCGCAGGCCGGCGTCGCTCAACGCCCCGCCGGCCGCCTTGGACAAAGCCTGCACGTCCATGAAGACGATCGGCATCGGATCAGACGTCGCGAGGGCGGAGTCCGGCACCGCGCGGAGAGCTGCCTCCAGGCTGCCGGCGGCCTGCGCTGCCGGCGGGATCATCAGAGCTGAGAACGCGGCGACGATGAGGCGGGATGAAACAGTGTGCCGGAGCAAGCGGGTCACGTTGAATCCCATGCCTGGAGGTCCCTCGAATGCGCCGCGACCCGTCGATCGACGGATCGGTGATGACGACGGGCGAGAGAAGATGTCCGCAGTGTTCGCCCGATCGTCGCTGCACAGGCTCTCTACTGTGCCGATCGGTCGATTCTATCAGGGCGATCCTCGGCTTCCACTAGTGAGGGTGACCTATTGACCGTGCCGCCCGGATCGACGCCATCCGAGGCCGGGCAATCCGCGCGGTCGCGCGAGCGGGGTCTCACGCGAGCGATTCCCCGGTTCGATCGCGCATCGTCAGGACCGCGGCGAGCGAGATGGCCGACAGCACGGCCACGTAGAGACCCGGCCCCGTGGGCCACGCCAGATGGTGGACGATCCACGTCGCGGCCATCGGGGCGGTGCCACCGACCAGCGCCATCGAGGCGTTGAAGCTGATCGCCAGGGCTGTGCAGCGCGAGCGGTGCTGAAACATCTCGACGAACGCCGTCGGCACCACGGCGGCGTTTCCGGCGATCAGGATCGCGAACGCGACTTGGCTCAGGACGATCAGGAGCGTGTCGCCGCTGGTCAGCAGCATGAACAGCGGCCACGACAGGAGGGTCAGGCCCGCCCCGGTCAGGACCAGAACACGCTTGCGCCCGAACCGGTCGGACAGGGCTCCGGCGATCGGGATGCACACCGCTTGGACCACCATGGCGAGGGAGTTGATGAGGAACGCCGTGTGTTGCGGCAGTCCGGACACCGTGTGCAGGAAGGTCACGAGGTAGACGAACACGACGTAGAAGCCGCACGCGAGGCCGAGATTCATGGCGAAGGCGCGCAGCATCGCGGACCCGTCGATCTCGACGGCCGTACGCAGCGGTGAGCGCCGGTCTGCCGATGCCTGATCTTCGCGAAACACGGTCTCGACGTGGTCGTCGTCGATGTGCCGGCGCAGGGCGAAGATGAAGACGCCGAGGACGATCCCGAACAGGAACGGCAGGCGCCAGCCCCACAGGTGCACGTCCTCGGGGGTGAGCAGGCCGGTGACCAGCGTCCCCGAGATGGAGCCGAGCAGGATCCCGCCGGCGGCCCCGATGCAGGCGAGGCTGCCGGTCAGGCCGCGGCGCGCCGGTGCCGCGGTCTCGGAGAGGAAGATGGCCGAGGAGGTGTACTCGCCGCCGACCGAGAGGCCCTGGCCGAGGCGCAACAGCACGAGCAGGACGGGCGCGAGGATCCCGGCGGACGCGTAGGTGGGCAGGCAGCCCATCAGGAAGGTCGAGACCGCCATGAGGCACGCCGACAGCAGCAGGGCCGTCTTGCGGCCGTAGCGGTCACCGATGTGGCCGAACACGACGCCGCCGATCGGACGCATGAAGAAGGCGGCGGCGAACACAGCGAAGGCCGAGAGCAGCGACGTCGTGGGGCTGTCGGACGGGAAGAAGTTCCGGCCGATGACGACGCTGAAATACCCGTAGGTGGCGAAGTCGTACCATTCGAGCGTGTTGCCGATGGCGCCGGCGATCACCGAGCGACGCCGCGCCGCGCCGGAGGCCCTCGGTCCGTCGCCGAGACCGTCAACACGGATCGGGACGGGCGGCTCCCCGTACGGTGGGGTGTCCTGCATGATGCGCCCGCCTTGCTGCCGAAATCAGTCTTGAGGCTAAACTGAAACGCCAAGCTTGGCGACAGAATTGAAGACCGGCGTCATGGCTCCCCCGATCGACAGTTAAAATCCCGGGGGCCGACCCGCGAACGCCCGCCGGGCCCGCTCGATCTCGGCGTGGTGCGTCTCGGCCCAGATCCACACACCGCAGAACGCGGCCCCCAGGCTCTGGCCCAGCGGCGTCAGCGTGTAGTCCACGCGCGGCGGGATCACCGGGTGGACCGTTCGCCGGACGAGGCCGTCCCGCTCCATCTGGCGGACGGTCTGCGTCAGCATCTTCTGGCTGATCCGACCGACGGCCCTGCCGAGCTGCGTGAACCGGAGGGTGCCGTGCGCCTCCAGGGCTTCGAGGATCAGCATGGTCCACCTGTCGGCGACCTGGCCGATGATGTCGTTCACCAGAGCCTCGATCGCCGGATCGGTGTCCTGCGGAACAGGCCCGCGCCGCTTCGCCTCGATCGCGGGGTCGGGAGCAGACCTGCGCATCGGACACTCTCCTTTCGGTGAGTACAAATCTTTCCGGTGCCTACTTCGGGCTGGAGAGTGTGGGCCATACTCTCTGCGGCGACAACAACGAGGGTCGCCACCATGAAATCTTCGGGCAACACGGTCCTCATCACGGGCGGCGGGTCCGGGATCGTGGAAGCGCTCGCGCGGCGCTTCCACGACCTGGGCAACACCGTCATCGTCGCCGGCCGTCGGGTGGAGGCGCTGGAACGGGTCGCGGCCGGCCGCCCGGGCCTGCACGCGATGCCCCTCGACATCGCGGATGCCGGAGACATCGCGGCGTTCGCCCGGCGGGTCATCGCCGAGCACCCGGCCCTGAACGTGCTGATCAACAACGCCGGGATCATGCGCTTCGAGGCGCTGGACCAGCCCCGCGACCTCGCCGACGCGGAGGCGACGATCGCCACGAACCTGCTCGGCCCGATCCGCCTGACGGATGCCCTCGTCGCGCATCTGGTCGCGCGCCCGGACGCGGCGCTGATCAACGTGTCGTCGGGGCTGGCCTTCGTGCCCCTGACGGCGACGCCGACCTACTCGGCGACGAAAGCCGCGATCCACAGCTACACGGTCTCGCTGCGCGAGGTCCTGCAAGGCAGGGTCGAGGTGATCGAGCTGGTGCCCCCGGCGGTCCAGACGGACCTGACGCCCGGCCAGGCCACGCGCGCGGGCTATCTGCCGCTGGCCGAGTTCATCGACGAGGTGATGGCCCTGTTCCGGCAGCAGCCGACGCCGCGCGAGATCCTGGTGCAGCGCGTCGCCTTCCAGCGCGACGCCGAGGCCGACCACCGCTTCGACGCGGCCGTCGCGACCTTGAACGCGGCCGCCCGCGCCGCCCGCGCCGCCCGCGCGGCGCAACGGTGAGCTTCGCGCCGCCGCGCGGGCGCCGTCAGTGTTCTGTCGGTTCAACTCGGAGATGCTCGATGCCGTTCGCCAATTTCAAGATCCCGCAGGGCATGATGACCGGTGCGCAGAAGGCCGACCTCGTTCATCGCACGACGGATCTGCTGGTGTCCGACTTCGGAGAGGCCGCGCGGCCGCACACTATGGTCCTGGTCGATGAGGTCGTGGACGGCGGCTACGGGCGCGCGGACGCGGTGTTCGATCTCGAGGCTCTGCGACGCCTGCAAGCGCACCAGACGGGCTCGCGCTGACAGGGCGGAGCCTGCGGGCATCAAGGCAGAACCGTCCGCGCGCCGAGAGGCGGCGGCTCCGGGTTGCTCGTCGGAGCACCCGGACGGATCGCCGACGCCCTGCAGGACCGCTTCGCGCCTCCCGGCGCCGACGGTCTCCTCGCCGCTGCCACCGATCGGCTCTGGCGAAGACGGGCCCTAGATGAAGGGGGCGTCGGCTTCGAGGCCCAGGTGGATGCGGCCAGGCGGCACGAGCATGCGGTCCTGATACTGCATGTGCTGGCAGGTCGCGTACACATCGCGCAGCAGGCGCGCGAACGGCAACGCTTCGAGGACGGCGGAACTGCCCGCCGCTTCGTACATGCTCGTGACCACCTGTTTCCCGACATGGCCCGCGTACCAGCAGGCCCGCCGAACCTTGGCCTGCCACGCGGGGGTGACCGGGCGGCCGGTCTCCGCTTCCGACCAGAAGCCGGAGACCGTATCGCGGGCGAAGGCGCGGGCGGCGCCGAGACCCGTCTCGGCGCGCGCGATCGCGACCTGCACGTCCTCGCGAAGTCGCAAGGGTCCCGTGCCGCCATGCGGCGTCTTCGTCTGTGCGAGATCGATCAACGCGTCGATCGAGGCCCGAGCGAGTCCCAGCGGAACACCGGCGGCGGCGATGGCGGCCGCCGACGCCATCGGCAGCATGTAGAGCGGCTCCCTATCGCGCGGCATCATGATCCGCGCGCCGTCGACCGTCTGCGCGTCCGGCACCCAGAGGTCAGTGCAGACGACGTCGTGACTCCCGCTGGACCGCAGCCCACCGCCGTTCCAGTTGCCGACGACCGCGACGTCCTTCGAGGCGATGAAGACGCCCCGCACAGACGGTCGACCGTGCGCGTCGCGTTTCGGCTGCTCCCCTTCGACCTTGAGACACATCAGTGCCGAGACCGAGCTGAAGCGGCAGAAGCTTGCCCAGGACCAGCGTCCGTTGATCCGCCAGCCGGTTCCATCGCGAACCGCCGTTCCCGTCGGCTGGCCGCTGCCGCTGCCCGCGAACTTCTTGCCGGCGGGGATGAGCCCGCGCATCACGTCCCGATCGATGAGGTCGGCGAAGCGGGACGCGCCCCCGGACGAGATCGCCGCGCACCAGGCCACCGAACCATCGAGTTCCGCCAGCGCCTCGATGGCGGCCAGAACGCGCAAGGGGTGGGTCTCAGGGCCGCCCAGGCCGCGCGGGAGCCAGAGTTGCGTGAGACCGGCGTCGATGAGCGCCTCCGCGACCGGCTCCGGCAGGTCCGGCCCGACAGCCAAGGCCGACCCGTGCTCCGCGATGAGATGCCGGAGCGTCCCGATTGTCGCGAGCAGCGCCGCGTCCGGATCTCCGATCCGCGCGGCAGGGGCAATCGAGGGTGCTGCGACGTCCATTCTCAGACCTCATATCTGTCCGAGACGCAGAATAACTCCGTTGATCGACCGGTTTCGTGTCGTTCTGAAGAGCTTTTGGTTACGATCGTAATCTGCAGTTCTGGCAGATGGGTCGGGGATCGGATCGGACGCGCTCGACCGCGTCGTCGCGGCGGCCCTTGATCGGCGCGCCGTGCCGATCCGCCGCGATGGTGCTTGGATGAGACCGGCGCGCGATCTCGGGATCGCGCGGGATCGCGGTCAGGTCCGACCTGCCACGGTGGTCCGCGTCCGAACCGGCGTGATCCGGATGCCGCCCGAACGGCTCCAGTCCCCGGTGAATCGTCCGCGCCCGGGTCGGGTGACGACGACCCAGCTGTTGCCGCGACTGCGTGCGGATGCGGTCGAGGGCGCCTCCCGCGCCCACCACTGGCGGCCGGCCAACGTTCGGGACGAAGCGCGCGTGTCGGCTCACGTCGCGGAGCCGGATCGCTCGCCCGCGCGGCCGTCGGTCCTTAACCAGCCCTTGTAGTGCACCATCAGCCCGACGCGTGGCAGGCCGATCGATACGTCGAAGCGGAACAGCTCGGCCTCTTCCCACTCGCGGGCGGAGGCGCGGGGTGCGATGGCCAGCGGAAGCGGCAGTCGGGCAACCGACCAGCCGCGCAGCACCATGCGCAGCCCATCACCGTCGCTCGCGAGGTCGAACCGGAAGCGGAACGGACCGAACCGTTCGACCACGCAGCCGCGCGCTTCGGTGAACGCGCTCGTGAACCGGCGACCGGAGAAGGTCCGCGTCCAGCGTTCCACCCCATGCCTCTCGCTGAAGCCGACGTGGAGGGCATGTTCGCCCGCGGCCGGAAATCCGAGCAGCGCGGCGAGGCCTCGCGCGATCGGGTGACGGCCGCGGGTGACGACGGCGCGACCGTGCGCCCCTGCCTCGCGCAGGACGCCGTGCAGGGCCGCGACGCGCGGGGCGAGTGCGGCGAAGCGCGGACCCATGACGCTCGCGTAGAGCGCGTCGGCCTGGACCGACTCCCGCACGTCGTGACGGATCGACAGGCCCGCGAAGCTCGGCTCGAAGTCCGTCAGATCGAGCAGGGTCCCGGCGTCGCGCGCGCCGGGGGCGATCGAGCCGGCCAGGATCCGCTCGGCCAGGATCGCAGCCGGCAGCACGGGGATCTCCGGGCCGTGACCGTCGGCCGCGAGGAGCGTCCAGCACCGCTCGACGCGGCGCCCGCCGGCCGAGCCGAACATCCGGACGAACATGCCGGACCGGTCCGAGCCCCAGCGCGCGGTCAGCCGCTGCGCCAGGAGGAGCCAGCCCGCGAGTGTCTGCAAGGAGGGGATCCAGCGCCAGCGCACCGGCCAGCTCGCACACCAGAGTCCGATCACCTGCAGCGCGCGGTCGGTCCCGGCCCTGAAGCTGACCGCCGGCCGGCCCGGGAGCCGACCGGGCAGGAGTTCGAGGTCCGGGACGTCTGCCAGCGCCAGCCAGCGGCGGCCGAGGGACGTACCGTCGGACAGGGCGAAGCGCTCGCGCCGCACCTCCTGCCAGCCGACGCCCACCGACCAGCGCTGGCCGCGCCAGAGCCGGATCGGCTTGCCCACGTAGCTCAGGATGGCGGCGGCGACGGATGTCCCGGCGGTCGCGCGGTTCGAGGCGCTGATCGCGATCTCGACGGCGCTGACCGCGCCCATCCTGTGCGCCAGATGCCGGGCGACGGCGCCCGACAGGGCCGGGACGCTCGACGCGCCGGCCAGGATCGCGACGCCGGCCGCGCGCGCGGGTGCGTCGAGCGCGCCGATGCCGGCCACGAACGCGCGGCCATCCGCGAGATCGAGGTAAGAGATCGCCGCGGCGATGCAGGCCCGGGGCAGGTCGTAGCCGCTGCCCTGGAAGGGGCCGGCCGCATCGATCACGAGGTCGGGACGGATGCGGTCCAGTAGGGGCGCGACGGCCCCGTTGCGGTCGGCCTGGAGGGGGCGGCACGGCGGATGGGCCGCGCAGAACGCCTCGGCACGCGCGAGGTGCCGGCCGGCGACGATCACCGCGTGACCGGCGGCCGCGAGCCGGCGCGACAGGCGCGCACCGAAGCCGCCATACCCGCCGAAAATCAGGATCGCGCTCATGCCCCACTCTCCCGCGCTGCCGGCTCAGCGTCCTGGAAGATCGCTTCCTGGCGGATCAGCCTGCCGAACCAGGGGTGGACGATGTCGAGGATGAAGCGGAAGGCGCCCACGGCCGCGCCCGCGGCGGCATCGGCGTGCGTGACGGTGAGCGCCCCGGGGGTGAGCCAGCCCGGCAGGTGCAGGCGGTGCCCGAGGCAGTCGACGAAGTAGCGGTGGCTGCGAAACACCAGCGCCCCGTCCACGACCGCGACGGTCAAGGTCATGCCGACGCCGGCGCCGACGTGCTCCTCCAGGCCGGTGGGGCCGGCGAAGCGCTTGGCCGAGTGGATCACCTGCGGGAAACCGGAGGCGCGCGCGTACAGCCGCGTCCAGACCTGGCCGCCCCCGTCCGGATCCTCGGTGACGGTGACGACGCCGGCACGACCGGTCCCGCGTTCCAGGGGGAGCGGGGCACCGACGAGGCGCGTCGCCTGCGCGACGAGCCAGCCGAGGGGGCTGACGCGCATCGCGACGACGTGGCCGACATAGACCGCGCTCGCCCCCTGCGCGAGGCGCTTGCCGAAGCGTCGGCGCACTGCCGGCGACAGGCTCGTCCATTCGCGCTCCGGGATCAGCGCCCGGAAACGCAGGTCGAGGAGGTCGCCGGACTCGTCGAACGACCCCGCGGTGCGGGTCTCGCGGGACGGCCCCGCATCGGCTCGGCGGACGTGTCCCATCGCGGTCACCTGGGCTCCTCGATCGTTCGGGCACTCTGAGCGCGGTCCTCGGACCGTCACTCGGTCTTGGCCGGCAGGAACTTCACGATCCGGGCGCCCAGCCGGATCAGCTTGGCCAGCGTCCCGCGGGGCACGTTGAGCATCTGGCCGTACCAGCGCTCCATCGACTCGGTGAAGTCGAGCATCGCGTGCAGGCGCCGCTTGGCGACGGCCCCGAGCGCCGGGTCCGCATCCGCCTCGGCGACGCAGGTGCGCAGGGCCGCGATGGCGGGATCGATCTCCCGCTCCTTGCGGCCCGCGGCGATGCGCGTGACCATCTCCCAGAGGTCGGTCTCGGCGACGAAGTGGTCGCGCCGCTCGCCCATCACCGGCACGCGGCGGATCAGGTTCCAGCCGAGCAGCTCGCGCAGGGAGTTCGAGACGTTCGAGCGCGCGATGCCGAGCAGGCCGGCGATGTCCTCGGCGGTGAGGGGGCGATCGGAGAGGTAGAGGAGCGCGTGGATCTGCGCGACGGATCGGTTGACGCCCCACTGGCCGCCCAGGTCGCCCCAGTGCAGCACGAAGCGCTCGACCGCCGCGGGCAGGGAGCGCGTTGGGTCTGTTATTTCTGTCATGACAGAAATAACAGACCCAATTGAAGCTGCTGTCAAGCCGGCGGGTCCGGGGGAAGCTGGTGCTCCGGATCGGGCCGCAGCCACGGCCGGGCCCGGAGTTGCTCCTGTCGCGGCCGCCGTGAGCCGTCCCGGCCGGCGGTCTCGCCGCGCGTGGGCACGTCTGCGGGACTCCGCAGCTCGGCCGGTTCTGCGCTATGTCGGGCGGCGTGACGCGCGGCATCGGCCCTGCCGCGGGGCCGGGCGACGGGGCCGAGAGGACGGTGGTCGGGTGGGTAAGGGTTCGATGGAAGCGCGCGTCCCGTTCGATGGCACGGCGCCCCGCGTGGTGCGCCGCCGCATCGGTCTGCTCTACCTCGTCCTGATCGTGGCGAACGTCGCGGCCTGGTCCTGGGCCTACAGCCTGTTCGGGGGGCAGCCGGCCCTCCTCTCGACGGCGCTGCTGGCCTACGTCTTCGGGCTGCGCCACGCGGTCGATCCCGACCACATCGCCGCCATCGACAACGTCACCCGCAAGCTGATGCAGGCGGGCCAGCGGCCGGTCTCGGTCGGTTTCTGGTTCGCGCTCGGCCATTCCAGCGTCGTGGTGGTGGCCGCGGCCGCGGTGGCGCTGGCGGCGACCAGCCTGATCACGGCCTCGGAAGGCTACCGGGAACTGGGCGGCCTGATCGGCACTGGCGTCTCGGCCGCCTTCCTGATCCTTATCGGCCTGGTCAACCTCGTCGTCCTCGCGGGCGTCTGGCGCGCGTTCCGACAGGTGCGGCGCACCGGCCGCTACGCCGAGGCCGATTTCGACATGCTGCTCGCCAACCAGGGCGTCCTCGCCCGGATCCTGCGGCCCCTGTTCCGCCTCGTGACGCGCTCCTGGCACATGTACCCGCTGGGCCTGCTCTTCGCCCTCGGCTTCGACACCGCCACGGAGGTGAGCCTGTTCGGCCTCTCGGCCGCCCAGGCGAGCCAGGGCACGGACCTCTGGACGATCCTGGTTTTCCCGGCGCTGTTCACCGCCGGGATGACGCTGGTCGACGCGACCGACGGCGTGCTGATGCTCGGCGCCTACAGCTGGGCCTATGTCCAGCCCGTGCGGAAGCTGTTCTACAATCTCACCATCACCCTGGTCTCGGTGGCGGTCGCGCTGGTGGTCGGCACGCTGGAGGCGCTGAACCTCCTGGCGGACAAGCTCAATCTCCAGGGCTGGCTCTGGCAGTGGATCGCCGCGGTCAACGACAATTTCGGGGTGCTCGGCTTCGGCATCGTCGGTCTGTTCGCGGCGGCTTGGCTCCTGTCGTTCCTCATCTACCGCCTCGGCCGGTTCGACCGGATCGAGGTCACGCCGGCCGACGCTCCCTGAGCGCGCGCTCCCGCACTCCGACGGACGGCCGCGTCCCGTGGATCGGCGGCGATGCCGCCGCGGCGCTCCTGATCCGCGTCCGCGACGGGACGTGCCATCCTATATGAGCCCGGGAGGCGGGATCTCCTGAACGCGGACGGAGGCGTCCGCGGATCCCGCGAAACAGCCGGCCGACGCGGCGCTCCCGATGCGAGCCAGGGCCCGAGGACGACGATGATGGATACGCTGCGCGACAACGTCGAGCGAGGCCGCTTCGAGCTGCAGGTCGGCGGTGACGTCGCGTTCGCGACCTACCGGCGGGAACCCGGCCAGCTCGTCATCAGCCACGTCTACGCGCCGCCGGTCCTGCGCGGCACTGGGGCGGCCGGCCGGCTCATGGAAGGCGTCGCGGCGCACGCGCGCGCCGAGGGCGATCGGATCGTGTCCCTGTGCGGCTACGCGCGGGCGTGGCTGCGCGGGCATCGGACGCATCGCGACCTGCTCGCGTGAGTTCGCGGCCGGACCGGGATCGGCCGCCGCCGGGGGGCGGTGCCGAGGCCGTCTGGCGCTAGGACATTTGTTGCGCCACGCGCCGCCGCCGGCGCTGGACGGCCTCGCGGATGTGCGTGACGAGCAGGGCGACGAGGCGGATCTCCACGCTCTCCGTCCGCCGATGGGCCTCCATCCGGATCGTCTCCGCCGCGAGCGCGTCGGCCTCCCGTTCCAGCTGATCGAGCGCGACCGGATCGGCACTCGGGACGGCCAGCCAGATCTCCAGGAGGCGCATGACCCGGGTGGGCGGCTGCTGCGGCCGGAAGCGCCGATAGAGGCCGATGCCCGCCGCGCCGAGCGAGGCCAGCGCGCTGATCATGAGCCCGACCCAGTAGGCGGCGTTCTGTGCCTGATCGCTCAGGCTCGGCTGGTTTCCGGTGAGGTACGCCGTGGCGCCCGGATGGATCGGGAGCGCCTGGACCTTGTCGTCGGTGTCGGGGGCCTCGATGCCGGCCAGGTCGTCGTCGAGCGCGACGAGCCGCGGCTTGCCGGTGAGCACCTCGCGGGTGATCTCGCCCGCGAGCCAGTCCGGCATGCCGCCGCGGGCCACGAGCCGGTGGCTGACGGACAAGGTGGTGATGTCGTCGCCCGGTGCCGGCAGGGAGCCGAGGAAGGCGCCCTTGGGCACGTCGATCGTGTCGAGCACGGGGCGCTCCTTGGCGATCGCCGCCGCCTCGTCGACCTCGAACAGCTTCACCGTCCCGGAGCCTTTGCGCAGCGCCGTGAACAGCGGCAGCCACAGCGCGCTGCCGACCGGGGCCACCACGAACACCGAACCGATCTGGCGGCTGCGCGCGGCCTCCGTCAGCTGATCGATCGTCAGGATCCGGCGGTGCACGCTGCCCGGCGGGATGCCGAAATGGGTCAGGATGAGGTCGAGCAGGCGCGGATCGAGCTTCCGCCCGTCGAGGAGCCCGACCGTGCTGCCCCGCAGCTTGGCCACGCCGTCGACGGCGCTGCCACCGGGCGCGACGAAGACCACCGCGTCGCGGCGCAGGATGACCAGGGTCTGCCCGTCCTTCGGCGCGGCGTCGCTGCGCACGAGGGCGAGCTGGGTCTCGCCCTTGTCCAGGGCCGCCGATGCCCCGACGCGATCCGGCTCGAAGATGGTCCGGATCCGCACCCGCGGATGCTGAGTCTCGAAGAGCTGCGTCAGGGCCTGGGCGGCTTCCCGGTCCTCGGTGCTGGTCTTGGCGACCGCGATGTCGAGCGAGAGCAGGCCGAGGAGGAGATGGACGAGCAGGGCGAGGATGGCGGCCCCGGCGATGACACCGAGGACGATGACAGTCGTTCTGGAACGCCGGATCATCCGTGCCGCGCTGATCTGCCGATGCACCAGCATAGCGCGATCGCTCGGCCCAGTCTTCCGTCCGTTGGACAGATCAGACAATGATCCGCCCGGCGAAGATTTGGCCGACGGCGCTCCGCGCTCAGTTCATGTGGCGGTGCCGGTCCTGGACCTCCTGGAGTGCGAGCCTGCGGCCCAGCGTCATCAGCAGCGCGTCGGCCTGCACCTTGAGCTCCGCGTCCCGCAACTCGGTGATCGCGTACATCGCCGCGATGGCGTGATCGGCTGCCAGCTCGAGGGCCGACGTCCCCGCACGCGGCACGGCCTCGTCGGCCATGTCCTCGAACATCCGCATCCGAGTGATGTCCAAGAGGATGCCGCTGCCGCCCAGCGGCCGTCCGATATGATCGCCGGTGAAGCGCCCGCGCACCAGGACCCAGCGCGTCCGACCGTCCGCCGACGTCACCCGATACTCGGCGAGGTAGGGTGTCCCCTCGCGAGCGCTGCGCCGGATCAGGTCGTCGATCCGCTCCCGATCGTCCGCGTGGATGCTGCTCATGTAGCGGCCGAGCGGGACGCCCTCCTCGGCCTCGGCCGGATCGACGTTGCACACCAGGGCGACGAAGGCGTCGACCCGCACCCGATCGACGCCCGCGTCCCATTCCCAGCGGCCGACGACTTCGAGCGCATCGCGTGCGGACTGGAAGGTTTCGGAGGTTGTTTGCCCGTCAAGGGGCTTAGAAGCTGCCACCCGAGCACCTGTCTTCCGTGAATAATAACATACGTTGATCCGAAACCTCTGCAACCGCAAGAGGCGTGGCCTGTATACAAATCAACTGTGGCGTGCCGGACACTGTCGGCTCGTCGCGCCCTCGGAAGTACCTGCGGGCGGCAGCCGGGATCCGGGGCGGAGCGCTCCGCGCCAAGTCCCCGCGCGTCCCTTGCCGATCCCGGGCATGACCCCCATTATGACTACAGTGGTCACGGAGGGTACCATGCAGGAGATCCAGCTTCGGGATGCCAAGGCGACGCTGTCGGCCGTGATCGACCAAGCCAAGCAGGGCGCGCCCTCGATCATCACGCGCCACGGCCGGCCGGAGGCGGTGCTGCTCAGCTTCGAGGACTGGCAGCGGCTGTCGCGCGTCCCGTCGTTCGGCCGCCTGCTCATGGCTGCACCCGTCGCGGCGGACGATCTCCCCTCCCCGTCCGGCGGGCTCAGAGGCGCCGAGCTGTGACGCCGTGTACCTCGTCGACACCAACGTCCTCTCGGCCGGCGCGCCGACCAAGGCCGTTCCCGCCGTCGAACTGATCGACTGGATGGACCGGAACAGCGCCGGTCTCCACCTCTCCGTCGTCACGATCGCCGAGATCGAGGACGGCATCGCGAAGAGCCGCAGGGAGGGCGCCGCGCGCAAGGCCGAGCGGTTGGCGGAGTGGCTGGAGACCTTGCTGCACCTGTACGCCGCCAAGGTTCTCCCGATCGACCTGGCCGTCGCGCGGCACATCGGCGGGTTGTCCGATCTGGCGCGCGGGCAAGGACACGCGCCCGGCTTCGCGGATCTCGCGATCGCCGCCACGGCGCGCTGCAATGGCTGGACGGTCCTGACCCGGAATGTGCGGCACTTCGCGCCGCTGGGCGTTCCCGCGTGCGATCCCTTCGTCGCGCTGCCGACCGAAGGGCTGTGACCGCCGTCCGCGCGCCGCCGCAGGCACGTGGCGATCGATCGTGGGCTACCGGGACGGTGCGCCGAACTCGGCCGCGAGGCCGGCGAAGGCCGCCCGCAGGAAGGTATCCACGGGTCGGTCCCCGCCCGCCTGGATCCAGGCCTCGATCGCCAAGCGCATCGCGCCGAGCGACGCCATGGCGACGAGGCGCAACGAGGCGCTGCGGGCCGGATCCGGCCAGCGCTCGATCAGCGCGGCATGCAGAGCCTGCTCGTGCAGGCCGTAGGCCGCCTGCTTGCGGGCCTTCAGGGTCTCGCTGGACCGCATCACGCGGTCGATGCTGATGAATTCCTGGGTTCGGAAGCCCGTCGACAAGGTCAGCAGAGCGTCCCGGACGACCGCGGCCGGGACCGCGCCGTCCGGCTGGGCCAGGATGGCCTTGCGCAGCGCCGTGCCGAAGCCGCGCATCTGCCAGTCCAGCAGGATCTCCTCCTTTGACTTGAAGTAGTAGAAGAAGGTTCGACGCGAGATGCCGGCCGCCTCGGCGATCGCATCCAGGGTCGTGGCCTCGTAGCCGTGCCGGCTGAACAACCGCAGGCCGGTCTCGGCGATCCGTTCCAGAGTCTCCTGCCGTTTTCGCGCGCGCAGGCTGCCGGGCTTCGGTCGCGGGCTCCTCATGCCGGCGTTGTGACATGCGATTCCGCACTTGCAAAGTTGCACGCGGTGCAATTATATTTTTACACCGAGTGCGATTTTTACACACGGTCTCGGGACGTGGTGCGGGTATCCGGTCGGGCGCCCGCCCACTTGCCGGTGTCGGCAGCGGCGGTCGCCGTCGGCAGGACCGTCGGCGGTCGGAACTCGGTCGGAACTCTGACGGCGAGCGCCGCGTGGCGAGCGCGCGCGGTGATCGGGCTGCGACCGGCGACGCGCGGCTTCGCGGACCCTCCTGTCTCCCCTCCTCTCGCGAAAGCCCCAGGCCCATGCTCGAGTGTTCCGGTCCGACAGCGGCACGGCCGACGCCCAACCGTCGGCAGGTCGGCGCCATGCTGCTGGGAACCCTGGCCGCGGGCGCGACGCGCCCGGCCGCTGCCCAGCTTGTCGTCGAGGATGTCCGGGTCATCGACTTCGACTGGGTCGACGGCGCGCGCCAGCGACCGGTGCCGGTCCGCCTGTACTGGCCGAACACGACGTCGCTCCGGCGGCGCGTCCCGCTCGTCGTGTTCTCGCACGGTCTCGGCCAGTCCCGGACCGGCTACAGCTATCTCGGTCGGCACTGGTCGTCGCAGGGTGTCGCGAGCCTGCATCTGCAGCATGTCGGCAGCGACACCTCCGTCTGGACCGGCAACCCCCTCGCCCTGCTCGACCGGATCGAGCGGGCGGCGCAGGAACGGGAGGCGATCGCGCGGGCGCGCGACCTGCGCTTCGCCCTGGACCGCATCCTCGTTCAGGACGGGGGCGCCTTCGGAGACCGGATCGACCCGCGCCGGATCGTTGCGGCTGGCCATTCCTACGGCGCCAACACGACGCTGATCGCGGCGGGGGCGCGCGTCGTCCGCGAGGGGCGCCCCCTTCAGGCGCGCGACCCGCGGATCTCGGCCGGCATCGTGATCTCGGCGCCGCCCTTCTACGGCGAGCGCGACCTGCGGGCCGTCCTGGGCGCGGTCGAGATCCCGACCCTGCACCTCACGGCGACCGAGGATGTCATCCAGCTCCCCGGTCGCACCTCGCCGTTCAGCGATCGCCTCGCCGTGTACGAGGCGATCGCGACGCCCCGGAAGGCCTTGGCGGTCTTCCGGGGCGGCTCTCACAGCATCTTCACCGACCGTCCCCTCACCGGCGGCCTGCACCTGAACCCGCAGGTGAAGGAGGCGACCGCCACCGGGACGCTGGCCTTCCTCGACCTGGCATTCCGCGGCGATCCGGAGCCGCTGCGCGCGTGGTCCTCGACCTGGAGTCCGATCCTCGCCGTCGCGCCCGCGGGCTACGCGAGCGCGCCGGGGGCGCAGCCTACCGTATGGTCCCGCGGATAGGAGACGGCGCGCGGCCGCCGTGCAGCCCCTCTGACACGCCGGTCTTCGCACCCGTTCGGGACCGGAGCCCGTGCGCGACTGCGCGGTCCACGCGCGCTGTCGGCACCTCGGGTCAGGTCGTCAGGGTGCGGTCGACCAGCTCGAGGATCCGCTCCCGGTCGGGCGCGGTCCCGAACAGGATCCGGTAGAGGATCGGCGAGACCACCCCGTCCAGCACCGCCTCGGGCTCCGGGAAAGCCTCGCCGCGGGCCCGGGCGCGCTCCGCGATGATCGCGATCTGATCGCGGGTGAAGCTGCAGCATCGCTGGGCACAGTTCGCGTCCGCAGCCGCCAGAACGTCCCGGATCATCGCCCGCCCCGGGGCGGACGACATCTCGTCGGCGTACTGCTCCGCCCACGCCTCGAGATCGGTCCGGCCGCTCCCGGTATCGGCCGGCTCACCGTCGGGACGCAACCGCTCGACCGCGACGTCGGCGAAGAGCTCGGCGAGCGTGCCCCACCGCCGGTAGATCGTCGACGGCGTCACGCCGGCCGCGGCGGCCACTTGAGGCACCGTGATCTCCAAACGCTCCGTCCGGGCGAGGAGCTCGCGCACGGCCGCCTGAACCGAGGTCTGCACCCGCGCGCTGCGACCGCCCGGACGCGGCCCTTGCCTCGTCGTCATCCTGCACTCTGCCGTTCGTCGCGCCACTAACGCAAATACGTTGCGTTTGTGGCACAGAGGGACTACGCATCAAACGCAACGGATTAGCCTTTAGGTTCGCCAATGACCAGGGACCGCAAGCTGAAAGTTGTGGCTGTCGCGGGCAGCGGCACGCTGTTCTTCCACGCGGCGGTGCTCGGCACCTTCCTCGCCGCTTCCGCGGCACCGACGCCGCTGTACCGGTTCTATCAGGAGACCTACGCGCTCTCCCCCGTGCTCACGACGGCGGTGTTCGCGGTCTACGCGCTGGCTCTCCTCAAGGCGCTTCTCGTCGCCGGGTCGATCTCGGACCATCTGGGCCGACGGCCGGTGATCTTCGGCGCGCTGCTCCTCGAGCTGGTGGCGATGGCGCTGTTCACGACGGCCCACGGGGCGTGGGGGCTCATCGCGGCGCGCTTCGTTCAGGGCGTGGCGACCGGCATCGCGGCGAGTTCGCTGGGCGCCGCGCTCGTCGACGTCGACCGGGCGCGGGCCCAGCTCGTGAACGCGATCATGCCGCTGATCGGGATGGCGGTGGGCGCGCTCGGGACCAGCGCGCTGGTCCAGTACGGCCCGCATCCGCTCCGCCTCGTCTACGCGATCCTGGGCGCGGTGTTCGCCGCGCAGGCCGCCCTCCTCTGGCTGACGCCCGAGACCGGGGAGCGCCGCACGGGAGCCCTGCGGGCCCTGCGGCCGCGCGTCGTGGTGCCGCCGCAGGCCAGACGGCCGCTGGCGGCGATCACGCCGACCAACATCGCCACCTGGATGCTCGGGGGCTTCTACCTCTCCATCGTCCCCTCGCTGGTCGTCGCCGCGACGGGCAGCCGGACGCCGTTGACGAGCGGCGTGATGGTCGCGGCCCTGATGGTCGCGGGCGCCTTCGCGGTCGTCCAGCGGCGCGGGAAGGACGCGGCGGCCAACCTGACGATCGGGACGCTCGCCATGACGTCCGGCCTCGTCATCGTGCTCGCCGGCATGCACGGCGGGAGCGTGGCCGTCCTGATCGGCGGGACCCTTGTCGGCGGGGCCGGGTTCGGGACGAGCTTCCTCGGTGCCCTCGGGACGATCGTCCCGCTGGCGAAGCCCAGCGAGCGGGCGGAGCTCCTCGCGAGCTACTACGTCGAGAGCTACCTGGCGTTCAGCCTGCCGGTCATCTGTGCCGGGTATCTCGTGCGCCGGATCGGCTACGTGACGACCGCCGACCTCTACGCGGCCGCGATCCTCGCCATGAGCGCGGCCGGGTTCGTGGCAAGGCGGGCGTTGACGTCGCGACGCGTCCTGCCCGGCTGATGCACGGTGCTGCGGCCGAAACGGGTCGGCCGCGTTGAAGGAGATCAGCGTCGCGCGCACGGGAAGGCCCGCTCGGGCACTGGCCGCGGCGGGGACCCGGACGGAGGCATGCATGCGAGACTTCACCGTCGCCTGGGACGCGGCCCGGCTGGCCTGGGTGCGGGAGCGGGTGCGGGCCTACCGTATGCCGCGCCTGCCCGCGGGGGCCGGCTGGCGCTACGGCTGCGATCCGGACGTCCTGGCCGCCCTGTGCGCCCACTGGCTCGACGGCTTCGACGAGGCCGCCGCCGCGGCCGAGCTCAACCGCTTTCCGCAGATCCTGGCCCGCGTCGAGGATCTCGACCTGCACGCCGTCCACGTCGTCGGCGAGGCGGAGGGCCGGCGCCCGCTGCTGCTGATCCACGGCTGGCCGGGCTCGGTCTACGAGTTCTGGTCGGTGATCGAGCCCCTGGCCTTCCCGTCGCGCCACGGCGGACGGCCGGAGGACGCGTTCGACCTCGTGATCCCGGCGCTCCCCGGCTTCGGCTTCTCGGGCAAGCCCGCCGCGCCGATCGGCGCGCGCAGCACGGCGCGGCTGTTCGACCGGCTGATGCGCGAGACTCTGGGCTACCCGCGCTACCGGGTGCAGGGCGGCGACTGGGGCGCCGGGGTCGCGGCCTGGCTCGGCCTCGACCACGCCGCGTCGCTGGAGGCGATCCACCTGAACTATCTGCTGGTGCAGCCCGATGCCGAGCCGGAGAGTGCGGCGGAGCGGGCATGGCAGAAGGCGGCCGCGGCCAGCCAGCAGGCGCTCGGGGCCTACGCGCAACTGCAGGGCACCAGGCCGCTCTCGCTGGGCTACGCCATGGCGGACGAGCCGGTGGCGCAGCTGGCGTGGCTGGTCGAGCGCTTCCACGACTGGGCCGACCTGCGGGAGCGGCCCTTCGCGCGGGTCTTTACGAACGATCAGCTCCTCACGAACGCCCTGCTCTACATCCTGACCGATTCCTTCGCGACGGCGACGTGGTTCTACGCCGGCGCGCAGCAGGAGGGCGTGCGCCGCATGCCGCCGGGGCGGCGCGTCACCGTGCCGACGGCCTTCGCGGCCTACCCGGATCCGCGCACGCCCGCGCCGCCGCGCGCGTGGCTGGAGCGCGGCTACGCGGTCTCGCGCTGGCAGACGATGCCCCGCGGCGGCCATTTCGCCGCCATGGAGGCGCCGGACCTGTTCGTCCGGGACCTGCGGGACTGGGGCCGCGGCTGACGGAGCGCCGGCCCGGCCGGCGACCGCACGCCCCGCGCGGCGCCGCGAAACGGATCCTCTAGACCAGCGCGTAGCCCGCCCCGTCCCGCTCGATCCGCCCGCGGGCGGCGAGGTGCATCCCGGTCACGCTCAGCCCCTCCGCCGCCGCGCGGTCGAAGATGCGCCGGCGGGTCGCGATCGCCTCCGCCGGATCCGTGTCCCAGATGACGGTCCAGTCCGGGTGCGGCATCTGCAGGAGCCGCGCGTGGACGACGTCGCCCCAGATCAGCAACCGGTCCGCGCCGTCCGCGATCAGCACCCCCATGTGACCCGGCGTATGGCCGGGGAGCGGTAGCGCGTGGATGCCGGGGGCGAGTTCGGCCGCGCCCGAGAGGCGGCGGATCCGATCGGGGTAGGCGGTGAGCACGGCCTGCGCCGTCTCGAACATCGGCCGCAGGGCGTCGGGCGCGGCGGCCCGCGCGCCCGCATCCGACCAGTAGGCGACCTCGCGCTCCTGGACCACGAGCTCCGCGTTCGCGAACCGCGCCAGGCGGCCCGGCGTCAGGAGACCGCCCGCGTGGTCGGCGTGGAGATGGCTCAGCCAGATGGTCTCGACCTGGTCGGGCCGCACGCCCTCCGCCGCCAGCGCGGCGGTCACCCGGTTGAAGTCCGGTCCGAACACGGTGCCGCAGCCCGCGTCGAGCAGCCAGTGGCGCGCGCCGCGCCGGATCAGGAAGGCGTTGACCGGCTCCGGCGACGGACCGTCCTCGGGAAGACCCGCCTTCTTCAGAAGTTGCCGTCCCACCGGGCTCTGGGCCGCGGGCATCATGCGCGGCTCGAGAGGGAACAGCCCGTCGCGCAGGGGCGTCACGGTGAAGGCGCCGACCCGGTAGGGCTCGGTTCCGGTCGCGGCCGCGCCGGGGCGGTGCAGGCCGAGCGGCAGCAGGGCGCCGGCGGCGAGCAGGCTGCGGCGGGACAGGTGAGAGAGCATGGCGGGCTCCGCAGGAGAGGGGACGCCGCCATCCTGCGGGGCGTGTGGGGCGCGGGACAGGGACGTCCTCCCGCGCGCGACCGGGCATTCTTCCCGCGCTGCCTCGGCGCGGCTTGCGCGCCGGGACGTTCCCGGTGCCAAATCGCCGCGTCGCTTCGAGCCCGGCCGTTTCGTCCCCATGAGCCTGCCCGCGCATCTCGGCCTACGCCTCCTCGTGGTCGCCCTCCTGTGCCTGGCCGGAGCGGTCGCCTGGACCGGCTTCGCGGCCCAGGCGAGCCTGCAGCGGGAAGCCGCGACCTCGGCGGATCGGATCGCCGCGCAGCTCGCGCGTCAGCCGGGACTCGGCAGCGCCGGTCCGGTCGCGATGTCCGCCGCGCCGCCGCAACCCGCACCGGCCCTCCTCACCCTCCTCCCGGGTATCTGCGCCGACATCCAGCTCGGCGTGGAGTTGCCCCGGCGCGTCTGCGGCGACTGGAATGGTCTCGACGCCGCCCCCGCGTGGTTCCGCGACGCGGTCACGGGAGACGCCGCGGCCGCGCCGACGATCCGTGCGATCGTCTTTCGCGAGCGCACGATCGGCAGCGTCACCGCTTGGCCGGACCCGGTCGCCGCGGCGGCCCGCGTCTGGCAGCGGGTGCGCTTCGCGGGCGGGCTCGCGCTCGCTCTGACGGCGGCGACGCTGCTTCTGAACTGGCTCGCCGTCACGCGCATCGTCGCGCCCGCCGGGCAGATCGTGCTCGGGCTGGCCGAGCTCGACGCGGCCCGCACCCGGTCGCCGCTGCCGCGTTTCGCCGCCTCCGAGTTCGACCGGATCGCCCGCGCCTGCGATGACCTCGCCGACCGGCTCGGCCGCGCAGGCCGCGGCCGAAGCCCTCTGCGTGAGCCTGAAGACCGTGCACAACAACCTGTCCGGGATTCGCGCCAAGCTCGGTGCCCGCACGGATGCACACCTCGTCTGGATCGCCGTGGGCGCCGGGCTCGTGACCCTGCCCGAGGAGCCGGCGGGCCGGGCGTGACGGGAACCATGCGTGCCTTCCTGGCGGGACGGACGATCGACGCGCTGCCCCGCCCGGGGCGCCGAGGTCAGCGTCGCGGGACGCGTGATCGCGCGCGTGCAGCTCTCCGACTGAGGGCTGATCTTTCCCGACATCCATCAGCATCCTGCACGCCGAATTAATCCGCGTCGATGCGTGCGTGAGGGCACTCCGCGATTGCAAGTCACACTCTACTTTGCCATCGCAGCGCGAAATGATGTGTGCATTCCCCTGTCGAAGATTTTGCCGAGACTGCGGATAAATCGACGATTACATGAAAGCGGCGCCTCTGATCTTGATCGGCGAGGCTCACGGGGCGCGACCGTTCGCCCATGGCCGCGTGATCGATCGTGGATCTCGTGTCGGTCGTCGGTTCTCGCCCCGATGAGAGGCGCGCATCACCGCGCGGGGAGATCGGATCCGAGATCGAAGCGGGAGGCTCGCCATGACTGTCGGAACAGCAATCACGCGGGGAGCGATCATCGGCCTGGTCGCGCCGCTCCTCAGCAACCATGCGGCGCTGGCAGCCTCGTTCACGGGGACGGGCGGCGGCCCTGAGACCACGATCAACGCGCCGTACCGCTCGTCGGTGGGGCAGACGGTGCCGCCTGGCGCGGGGGCCGCGCCGCTGCACGATCCGCGCGAGCGGACCCGGCGGCAGAAGGACCTCGACGCGGTCCTCGGCAGCGTCTGCGACAGGTGCTGACGCCTCACCACAGGTCCGCCGCGATCATCGACTGGCACGTACGGGAACGATCAGTTGCGTCCTCCACACGACATCCGCATCCTCAGCCAAGTGCGCTGCCACCTCGGTGAAGGACCGAGCTACGACCCGCGCACCGGGACGGCGTGGTGGGTCGACATCCTGGAAGCCCGCCTGTTCGAGAAGCCGATCGCCAGCGCCCAGACGGCGCTGGTCCACGTCCTGCCCGTCCAGGTCAGCGACATCGCGGCGATCGACGGCGCCCACCAGCTGCTCTCGGCGGAAGACGGCCTGTACGTCCGGTCGATCCGGGACGGGGACATCCGGATGCTCTGCCCCCTCGAGGAGGACCTGCACGACAACCGCTCCAACGACGGCCGCGTCCATCCGAGCGGGGCGCTGTGGATCGGCACGATGGACCGCGACGCCACCAAGGGGCGCGGCTCGATCTATCACGTGGCCGGCACGAAGGTGCACCGCCTCTTCGGCGGCCTGACGATCCCCAACGGCATCAGCTTCTCGCCGGACGGCGCCACCGGCTACTTCGTCGATACCGACGTCGGCGTGCTCCACCGCGTCCCGCTCGATCCGAGGACGGGGCTGCCGCGGGGACCGGTCGCGATCCATTTCGACCACCGCGGCGGCGAGGGCGCGATCGACGGCGCCGCCGTGGATGCCGAGGGGCTGATCTGGACGGCGCGCTTCGGCGCCGGCTGCCTCGACGCCTACAGCCCCGCGGGCGAGCGGGTCCGCACCGTCTCGGTGCCGATGCGGCAGCCGACCTGTCCGACCTTCGCGGGCCGCGACCTCGACCGTCTGCTGGTCACGTCCGCCTACGAGGGCATGGACGCGGCGGACCGCGCCGAGGATCCGGAGCACGGCCGGACGATCCTGATCGACGTGGGCGCGCGGGGGCTGCTGGAGCCGGCCTTCCGGCTCTGCGCCTGACCCGGCCGGAGACCGACCCCGGGGCGTCCCCGGCTTGGGCATCGAGGTCAAGCCCGCAGGAGATTCCATGACCGACGCCGGCGAGCGCCCCCGCCAGCCGATCGAGACCTGCGCCCTCCCTGGCAACTGCGAGGGGTGCCGTCTGTGCCCGACGAGGGTCTCGCGCCGTCGGGCGCCCTCGACAGCGCGGGCCACGAGATCGCGCGGCGGCGCGGTGGCGGTCCCCGGTAGCGCGGATCCGACCGGTCCAAGCGGACGCTCCGGGCCGAGCCGTCCTCGGGCGACCACGTCCGGCGGCCTCTCGCCGGGGAGCGGACGGGCAAGGTCCACCGCGGGCCGTTCGCCCGGCCTCGATCGGTTGCAGGGCAGGTCCATGCCTCGGCATCCGCGATGGGGCGGATCTCGCGCGGTCGACATCGAGGTTCTCCCGGGCATCGTGTCGGCACCGCGACGACGGAGCGACAGAGGCCCTCAGTCCTGACAGGATGAGAGCCTATCGTGGCCCTGGGTCGGTGCCGAGCGCGGACCGAGAGGCGCGCGCACAAGGATGCTGTCGATGCGGGGCGCCGCGCTGATCTTCGGAATACTTCTCGCCGTCGCGACGTTCGTGTGGTTCACGTATTTCGTCCCTCTGGGATGTGCCATGAACACGACGGGATGCCGGGAGACGTTCACGGTCTGGAGCGGTGGCGGCCTGGTCCATTTCTGGGGGCCGCTCCTCGTCGCAGTCTCGGCGCTGGCCTTCGGATTGTCGGGATCGAAGTAGACCTGTGTCAGGCTCGATCGTCGAGAATCCGCGTCGCTGCTCGGCGCTGATGACCGTTCGGTCCAGAAGTGACGGTCGGTCATAGACTATTGGCCGCTTATTTCGATCGATCGGCTTGAGCCGGCATCTCGGCAACCGCGCTCCGTACGGTTTCACCTTGAGCGCTCGGATCTCCACGGCTCAGCTCGCCGAGGCTCTGACCTGGGACTGGGGAACCACACCTCCTGTTATCGGCGCTGCCCGTCCCGACACGCAAGCTGGTGCCGGCGTGCGGGAGCCCCGTCCATCACCGTGAGATCAAGGTCTGTTCGCCCCTGAATCGGATCCCTGCCGGGTTTCGACGCGCGCCAGCATGTCGAGGGCATCTCCGGTCGCCGCGAACGCCGCGGTGTTGTCGAAGACGCACCACGCGCGACGCCCGAGCGCCTTTTCCTGTCCGAGGCGTTCGGCCAGCCGGGACAGGACGCGCGGTTCATAGGCCGAGTAGTACATCCGCGGCGAGCCGTGGAGCCGGTAGTAGACGAGGTCCGGCCAGCCGCCGGGAATGGCGGCGTTCCGGACCGGCGCGGGGTCGGCCGCGACACGGGCGATCGCGAGGCCGACGAGCAGGCGATCGACATCGTCTGTGAACCACGTGGCGTGGCGCGGCTCGCAGACGATGTCGCCCGGGAAGCGCCGCCGGAATTCCGTCAGGAAGCACGCCGCGGACGGGCTGTCGAAGGGCAGACTCGGTGGGAGCTGGAGCAGCAGCGGCCCGAGCTTCGTCCCGAGGCCCGCGACCTCACCGAGGAAGCGCCCGAGGGGATCGTCGACTCCGATGAGGCGCCGCTCGTGCGTCACCGATCGCGGCACCTTGACGGCGAAGCGGAACCCGTCCGGCACCGCCGCGGCCCATCTCGCGTAGGTCGCCACCCGATGAGGCCGATAGAAGGAGGTGTTGATCTCGACCGCGGTGAAGCGCTGTCCGTACCGCTCCAGATGGCTGCCCGCCTCCGGGAAACGCGGCGCGTAGGCTTTGGGCAGGTTCCAGCCCGCGGTACCGACGGCGATGGCGTCTGTTGGATGCATGGACTACCGCTCGCGGCCGAAGCCCTGCCGGCCCGACCGGCGATCGGTAGCCCGGGACTTGCGCGCATGCGAGCGCTCGACGAGGTGTTCGACCGTCTCCCGCAATCCGCGTTCCGGCGGCGGTTCCGGCTGGCGACCGCCGATCGGGTTTACCTGCGGGAAAAAGGGCTCCCGGCGGTCCTCGACCACGCGCGGGACTTCGTGCGGAGGCGCCTCGCGCCCGCCGATCCCAGGAACGACGGCAAGCAGACGCCGTTTCGCGGCCATCCCGTCTTCACGGCGCAGCACGCGACGGCAACCTGCTGCCGCGGCTGCTTGGCCAAGTGGCACGCGATCCCGGCGGGTCGGGACTTGACCGCCGCCGAGCAGGTCCACGTCGTCACGGCAATCGCGCGCTGGCTGCGCGCGCAGGACGCCGAGGCCGCCTAGGGCGCTTCCGAGGCCCGAACGGCCGGGGCTTCGCGAGCGCGCGCCGTGATCCCGGTCACCCACGCAGGCACGGTTCAGGCCCGACGGCGGGCCGTTGCCGGTCGCGGCGTCCGGGCCGAGCGGCCCCGCCGCTTCTCCCGCTCCGCGGGCCGTTTGGACTGAGCCGCCCCGGCACTCCCCTCGCCCATCGCCTGCCGCGGTGGCGCGGCGTGCGCGTCGAGGAAGCGGCGGCACGCGTCGAAGTCGGCCTCCGCGTCCGGAGGGCACGGGATGCCGCGCTGCTGGGCGAGGCTGCGCGCGTAGCCGACCATCGCCGCGCTCGGGATCCGCGGTCCGGCGGGTTGGGCGGCGTCGCCCTCCTGTGCGGCGCGCGGTCCGGCATGGGCGTCGAGGAACGCGCGGCAGACGCTGATGCTGCTCTTGCAGCCGCGCGGCAGCGTCACGCCCTTCCGCTCGGAGAGGCTCACCGCGAACGCCGTCATGGCCGGCGTCGGCGGCCGCTGATCGCCCTGACCGGCCGGGATCAGGCTCGGATCGAGGCTGATCGTCGGCGCCTGCGCGATCGCGTCGATCAGGTCGTCGAGGCGCGCGCGGGTGCGCTGCCGGAAAGCGTTCGCGCGCGCGACGGCCTCGGCGCGCGTGGCCGCCCGGCCGATCTCGGCCAGCTCCGCCTCGAACATGGCGCGCCCGACCGGATCCCCGTAGGCCGGAAACACGCTGCGCACCGCGCGCATGAACGTGAGGCCGACCTCGGTGACCTCGATCGCCGGATCCTTGCCGGTGGACAGCGTGATGTAGCGGCTCTTCAGGAGCTTGGGCAGGATCGTGTCGCGGGTCGCGGCCGTACCGAGACCCTTCGGCTCGTTCGGGTTGGCGGGGTTCTCCAGGGCACGCTTGGCGGCCGGATCGTCCACTTGATCGATCAGCCGGCCCATCACGACCGGCAACTCGCCCCGGGTGATCCGCCGCGGCGGCTCGGTCATCGCGATGGCGATCTCCGCCGTCGCGGCGGAGGCGCCCTCGCCGTCGGTCACGAGCGGCAGGCGGGTGGCGGTGGCATCCGCCTCGCGCTTGATCTTGCCGGGCACGGCATCCGCTTCGAGCTCGGCCTCGCTGCCATAGAGCGCGCGCCAGCCCGGCGCGCGCACGACGCTGCCGGAGACGGTGAACCGCTTCGGGCCGCGCAGCGTCGCGACGTCCGCCGTGACGGTCGTGCGCGCGTCGACACCGTCGGGCAGATGCGCGGCGAGATAAGCCTTCGCCACGAGGTCCCACAGCCGGACCTGATCGGCGCCGAGACGGCCGCGCTCGGGCACCTTGCGAAGGGGCACGATGGCGTGGTGCTCGCCCGGATCCGCCACGTAGTGGCCCTTCAGGCCGCGACGGATCAGCGGCGCGGCGCCGTGCGGAACGACCGCGCTCAGGTCGCTCAGGACGGTCATGACGGCCGCGATGATCGCGGCGGCATCGCCGGCCTGGCCCTCCGGCAGGTACTCCGATTCCGTGCGCGGGTAGCTGAGGTAACCCTGATCGTAGAGATCTTGGGCGACGCCGGCCGTGTGCTGCGGATCCCAGCCGAACCGCTTGGCGCAGCGCCGCGCCAGGGTGTCCTTAGAGAACAGCCGGGGCGGTGCGCGCCGGACATCCTTGTGCGCGACCGCCAGAGGACCGGACCACGTCGCCGCGGCGGTCCGGATCGTCTCGGCCACCGCCGCGTCGAAGATCCGCTCCTTCGGGGCATGCCACAGGGTGATCTCCGCACCCGCGAGGGTCGTCAGGTGCATCGCGACCTTGAAGAAGTCCTGTGGCACGAAGGATCGGATCCGCTCTTCGAGATCTGCCAGGATCGCGAGGGTGGGCGTCTGGACGCCGCCGAAGCGCCACGGCTCCCGGAAGGCGGGCGGGCGCAGGCGCAGCGAGATCGCCCGCGTGCCGTTCAGCCCGAGATGGTAGTCCTCGTACTGCCGGCAGAGCGCCTCGAGATAGGCGGCGTAATCGCGTTCGCCCGAGTCGGGATCCTTGGCGAGGGTCGCGAAGGCGCGTCGGATCGAGACCTCGTCGAGTGCGCCGAGCTTGAGCCGGTCGACTCGGCCGCGCCAGCCGAGATGCTCGAGCACTTCCCAGGCGATCATCGAGCCCTCGCGACCGGGATCGGTGGCGATGATCACGCGCTCGACGCCGGTCAGCGCCTGCCGGATCGCGGCGATCTTCGGTTCGTGCGACTGGCCGGACCGGCTCGTCCCGTAGTTGACCGGGATCGTGGCGAGGACGATCGGGAGGGTGTCGAATCGCCAGGGCTTCCACTCGGGCCGGATGCTGCCCGGCTCCTCGGCCGACAGCAGGTGCCCCTCCGCGGCCACGCACACTGTGCTCGGCGAGCGGAAGAAGCGCTGCAACTGGCGCATCGCCGAGGGCTTCTCGAAGAAGAACAGCGTGCGACCGGAACTCGGAGATGACATGTCGCTGACTGCGCGGGCTCGCGCCGCGTTGCGCGGCGGTTCATAGTTTGTTCCAGTCCGGCCCCGCTTGCAACCGCCGTCATGGCGCTCCGGGCCACCGCCTCGGCGGCCGCGTCGCCGGATCCCCGCCTGCGACCTGCGCCCCCGCCGTCGGGGGCCGCGCGACGACCCCGAAGCCTCGAACGCGCGCCTCGCGCTACGGTGTTCCTCCCTCAGGACGTATCGAGACCGGCGGGCTTGCAGCGCCGAGACCCGGTCTCTGGCCTCGCCGGCCCGTGCGGCGGGTCGGCCTTGTTCCCGTGGATCAGGTCCCGACCCGCGGAGAGTCCGCCGATGACCTGCAGATCGAGACCGCGCGGTCCGTGGCGCCCGCGGCGCTCTCGCCCGGCGTGAGAAGCGCGCCGGCGGCGAGGAGCGGCACGATGGCGAGATCCCCCAGCGCCAGGATCACCACGATGCGCCGACCCTTCGGCGACGAGCGCGCAGCGCTCCTCGAGGAGCTGCATGACGGGCGCGGTCGAGGTCAGCACGAAGCCGGTCACGAAGGCCAGGGTGACCGGGAGGCCGCGGGCGAGTCCGACCAGGGTGAGGGCGGCGATGCAGGCGCCCACCTGGGCGCGGCCGAGACCGAAGATCGCGCGCCGCATGCTTCAGAGCCGGGACGGCTCCATCTCCAGCCCGATGATCAAGAGGAACACGATGACGCCGAGGTCGGCGACGTGGAGGATGGCGTGGCCGTCCGTGAACGGACCGAGCCCGAACGGGCCGATCGCGAGCATCGGAAGGAGACAGCCGAGGTCCGCGCCGAGCCCGAGCCGCTTGAACAGCGGGACGACGACGAACCTGCGGCCAGCACCGCCACGGCTTGGACGAGACGGCTTGGACGAGTTCGGTCCCGGCTCCGGATGCTTCGACCGGCATGACGGAGTCCTCTCGCGAGTGCGCCGGAGCCCTGCAGCCCGTGCAGAGCACTTACGAGCGCTGATCATCCCATACCGGGCGAAGTTCGGTCGCGCGGAACCGGAAACGATCGCAACGTCCCATTCCCGAAGTCGCGCACAGCGTGGCGCCGATCGGCGGCGGCACTGCGCTACCGTAGCGGTCTGGTCCAGGGTCAAGGCGCCCCAGCCTTCGGGCGGATGTGGTCCGGAACGTCTCCCGTCGTTCCGGTCAGCGAGGTGCTCACTGGACCGGCCGTCACCGCGACGAAGATCGTCGATCGTGGCTCCAGCGGCTCGACGAACTCCAGCTGGCCAAGCGGAACATCGGATGTGCTCGCGTCTCCGGCGCAGGTGTAGGTCTTCACCCTGCCTCTCGGGTGCGCAATCCAGCGAGGGCCGCCGTTTATCCTGGGTGGCGGGCAGGATGCTCGACTGGGAACCGGATGCCGGCGCGGTTGCGGCGCGATGGGGCTCCGGGTCGCCGCGTTCCAGCGGTGCGAGATTGCAGCCAGCCGGATCTGAGGCGTCGCCTGCCCCGGGAAGAGGGGCGATTGACAGCCGTTTTCAGGGGTCCTATACGGCGCCTCCCGACGCGGTGCCCGGCCAGGGCGGTCCGCTCGGACGGACTTCTACTGAAGACAGCAAGCAACGGCCGGCAAGCGCTGGAGTAGTTTCTTGTTGATTTTCAATTAGCTTCTGTGTAGACAGGCGCCGTTCTTTGACAAGTGAATACGAGAAAGAGAAGCGTGGACGGCGCTTGTCTTTGCGGGTCCGGCGAAAGCTGGATCAACGAGAGAAACGAGCTGTCTAACGCTTCTGAAGCTCACACTATTCGGGCAGCGATGCCCGGATGATTGTGAGCCTCTGTCAAGATGTTGTGATCAGCTTAGATCAATCTCTTCAACGTGAGAGTTTGATCCTGGCTCAGAGCGAACGCTGGCGGCAGGCTTAACACATGCAAGTCGAGCGGGCCCTTCGGGGTCAGCGGCGGACGGGTGAGTAACGCGTGGGAACGTGCCTTC
>NZ_JBKFAV010000037.1:0-66522 GCF_053345825.1 Methylobacterium sp. C33D | reverse complement strand
CCTTCAACCGCCTCAAGGACTTTCGCCGGATCGCCACCCGCTACGACAAGCTCGCACGCAACTACGCCTCGGCCCTCGCTCTGGCCGCCGTCATCGCCTTCTGGTGCTGATCGAGTCCAAACCCTAGCGATTGTGCTTCAAGCAGAAATCGGTGTTCCAGCGCTCGAATGGGATGACGCGGAGAAGGCCGCGAATATCTGATCGGTAGAAGCGTTACGGAGCCGGTCGGGGACACTCCTGTCACTCGATAAGGGTAGGATCCGCTCCTAACAGCAACCGAGCCATCGCGCCTCGCATTCCCGTACAGCGCGATGCCGGTGTCGGCCGAGGTGTCTGATCGATGCATTGCGCCGAACTTGCCAGACCGAACACATTTGAGTGCCTTGGAGCTGCGCCGACGGCGATCCCGGTGCCCGAGTCGGGTTGCACGCCGTCGCGCGTCACCGGACGCAGGTAGCGGATCTGAACGCCTCAGCGCGCGAGCGGGAGGTGCTGCGGGTTCTGGTGTGAGACCTTGATCAGCAGGTCCGCGCGCGCCTCGGGGCTCATCTTGGCTAGGTGGTCGCGGATCGCATCCGCGGACGGGATGTCAGATGCACCGGAATCACCCTCACTGCCCTTCGTGACGGCGCGGCCCACGAGGTGGCGCGGCACGGGCTGGTCCCCCACCATCTTCGCCAGCGCAGCGATTTGCGGCAGCACCTCGTCGGTGAGCGTCTTCTGCAGCGCGTCGCGCTGGCCGGTGATCTTGGCGAGCTCGGCCCGCACGGCCTCGATCGCGTCGCCGCCCTTGGCGAGATTGCCGCCGGCCGCCTTCCCGGCATCGCCGCAGGTCGCCCCGAGGCCGCAGGCGTCGTCGTGCATGCGCTGGATCCGCTCCTGGTCCGTCCGGCTGTTGCGCACCCCGACCTTCGCCAGCGCCTGCCCGGCCGGGCTGTCGGCCGCGACCGCCTTCACCAGCGCATCGTAGGCGGTGTCCGACAGCGGGCCGGCGGCGAGCGCCATCGCCTCGTCCGTCGGCGCGTCGTCCATCAGGTCCGCCATCTCGGCCGCCACCATGGCCTGCAGGAGCGAGACGCCCTGCGTCGCCCAGGCCTTCATCTGCCGGGGCAAAGCCGCGTCGCCGTCAGCGTAGACCACGTCGAACACCGCCGAGCCGAGCATGCTCTTGATCTCGCTCAGCAGCACCGCGAGCCGCGACACGCCGTAGAGGTCCTTCGCGAGATCCGACCCATCGGTCGCCTTGCCGACATCGGCGCACGGGCGCCTGCGTGGCCGCCGCGGCTGCGCCTCGGCTTCGGTGGCGGTCGCGTCCCCGTCGACGGTCCCGAGCCGCTTGCTGAGATCGGACAGCGCGTCGAGCACCGGGCCGGCTGCAGCCCTCGCGGCCTCCGTGGCCTCGGTGCGGGCGTTGTGCGCCAGTGCGTCCGCCTTCTTGGCGAAGGTGCTGCCGTCCTTGGCCTTCCAGACTTGCTCGACCTCGCCCTCGCTCGCGGGCGCGGAGCCCGATGCCTCGGGGACGGGCCGCGCCTTGGCCAGCGCCTCCGCCTCAGCGGCCTTCATGAGGGCCTCGCGCGCCGGCGCCACGAAGTCGCCGACCGCGCCCGGCCGGCCAGCCCCCGCAGCCAGCTCCTCGGCCGTGGCGAAGACGTCCACGTTGGTCGGCTCGAGCGGCGCGCCGATCCGCACCGACTCCGCGAAGGCCCGCGTCTCGGCCGCGCCGTCGGCCTTCAGCACCTGGAACGTCGCCGAGGGCAGGCAAGGCAGGTCCACGAGGCTGACCTCGCTCGGATCGGCCGTGTAGCGCATCAGGCCGTCCTCGCCCCGCCAGCGCTTGGCGTAGGCGCCCCCCTGCGAGAAGCCGGTGTAGACCCCCTCCTCGACCTTCTTCCATTCCGCGTCGTCGACCACCTTGGCGCAGATCTCGATCTGCCGGGCGTCGTCGTTGAAGGCGATCTGCGTGACCTTGCCGGCCGCGACCTTGCCGTGCATCGCCCGCAGGTTGCCGAGCGAGCGGCCGTCGGTCGCCTTGGCGATGCTGCCCGACCATTTCTCGTAGAGCGGCTTCGTCGAGGTGTAGTCGCAGACCTCGCCGGCCCGGTCCGGGGTCTCGGCGGTGGCCAGGCCGTAGACGAGCCGGTTGGCCGCATCGACCTTCGTCAGCGGCAGGAACAGGGACAGCTCGGACATGATGGGCTCCGGCGGGAGGATAGTTTCCGATCGACCACCGGTCGTTTCTGACGTGGACCCAGCGTCATTCTTCGACTTTCACGCGGGCACGGTGGCGGTTCGCCTTGACGTTGCTTGAATGCTCTCCGCGACCGGCGTAGCTCTTAATCAGGCGCGGACCCGTCGACCGTTTCGGACGTCAAGCCCAAGGGCGATCGCAAGATCGGGCACGCGGCGTCAGCGGGCCGCGCCACCTTGACCCCCGATCTTGTAGAACGTGTGCAGAGTCAGCGATCCGGTCCGCTTGCGCACTGCCAGCACCGCCTCGTAGGTCTGCCCGCGGATCGTGTGCCGGACAACGACGCCCTGAAGGCCCTGTCCGCGCGTCTTGCCGCCTCGCGTCACCGAGCCATGCCGGAGCAGCCGCGGCAGGTAGCTGTAGTCAATCGGAACGATCGGATTGGGATCGCCGCTGCTAGGGCCGTGCCGTCGGTCGATATGTCGGACGAACTCGGCGGTGAGGCCATGCCGCCAGCCATCCACGTTCCGCCCGGCATGGGCCGTGAAGCGATCGCCGTGAACGCGTCCGAGATCAAGCACGTCCTGATGCGCTCGGTCGGCCAGGGCCCGCACCGCCAGCCGCTTGGCCGCCCGCCCCGACCCGCCTGCGCCCGCGAACTCACCGGTGTCCGGATCCCGCGGATGCTTCGACGGGTCGAACGCCTTGTCGATCGAAGCGTCGTCCTCGACGACGGGCACCACCACACAGCGGCAGGAGGGATGCGCGGGCGTCGCGTCGTCCCCGCTAGAAAACGCGTCCTCGAGATCGATCGCGCCGGCATCCGCGTTGGCTTGGCAGACCGCGCAGCAGCCCTCTTCCGCCCACCACGCCTTGCGGACCGCGATGCCGTCCTCGGCAGCCCCCCGGTAGCTCTCCAGCGACGCCGCCCCGTTGGCGCTGGCCACTTCGTACTCGGCGATGCGCGCCGCCCGCTCTGCCGAGAAGGCGTAGTCCGCCTCGATCGCCTCCGCGATGGCGTCGAGGCCGAGGTTGCGCTCCAGACCGGACGCGATGGTCTCGCGCAGCCGCGCGCGGGTCGCCTCTGTGATCACCATGCGCGCGTCGGCCGACGGCACGAGTCGCCCGTCGGCGTCGAAGCGCATCCCGACCATCTCGGCGGCCCGGGCCCTGGCTGCGGCGACCGCCCGAGTGTTCACGCGGTCGACCAGCTCTTCACGGCTGGCGGCGCCAATCTGCGCCAGAGCGCGGCGGCCCGCATCGGCGGCGACGACCTCCAGCTCGTCGGCCACCTCCGGCGCGACAGCGCGTAGATCCGTGAAGTCGAGGTCGTCGAGGAACTCGTCCAGCGCGCGGCGCAGCACGTCGGCGCCGTCTGGAGTAGGCTCGGCCTTGGCGAGCTTGTCGAGCCCGCGCAGGCCTTCGACCACCTCAGAGCGGGTAGCGGCCAGGGCTGTCTCCAGCCGCTCCGCAATTGCATGCATCGCCCGGCGCGTGGCCGGCCGGTCGAAAGGGACGGGATCGGCCGGCCTCCACACCCGGCGCTTCGTGAGTTCCGCACCGACGGCCTTGTGGGCCGGCGCCGGCAGATGCGCGATCCGCGCCGTGAGGCGGCCGCGCAGATCCTCCAGGGCAGCCACGATGGCGCTGCGGCGTTCGGCGTCGAGGCCGGCTTCGCGGATGGAGGCGATCATCGCGTCGAGCGCGGCGTCCACCACTTCGCTGAGCCGGTCCCGTATCCGTTCGCCCGCGGCCGCGTTCCCGGCCGCCTTGCCGAATCCGACCGCGCCGGCGAAGTGGTCGAGCATGCGCGCGACCTCGTCGTCGTCGTAGCCGAGATGCGCCCCGATGTGGCGGCCAGCCGTGACCAGCGCGTCACCGAGCAGGTAGTTCTCGGCGATCCAGACCGCCGCCTCGACCGCGGCCGGCACGGTGCCGCCAGACGCGGCCGTGACGATCGCGCCTCCGGCGATCACCGCCCCGCCGATCGCTGTGCGCAGGACGGTGCGCTTGAACGCGGCGCGCTCGGCGGCCTCATCCGCATCACCGCCTGCGCTCCCATCGGTCCAGCGGCCGCGCGCGTCCCGCGGCTGAGCCTCGTCGAACTTGCCGAGCAACTTGGCGACCGCAGCCGCGGAGTTGTCGTAGCGATCATCCGGGTCTTCCGGCGAGGCGCCGAACGTGCCCGACGCGGGCGGCAGCCCGAACGCGTCGAGTGCCGCCTTCTTGCCCGCCAGCGTGTTCGCGTCGATCGGCACGAGGCCCACGCCGGTCATCACCATCAGGGTGTCGGCGGCCGGGCTCGGATCGGGATCGAGGCCCAGGATCTTCCGGCCCTCGTTGAGGCGCATCAGCCCGCCCGCGGTCAGCCCGCGCAGGCGCTCGGCCTGCGCGGCCTCGTCGATCTGCTCGTCCTCCTGCCACGCGAACTCCAGCTCGGGCGCGCCGAGGTCGTCGGCGATCACCTCGTCCAGGACGCCCTTGATCCAGTCGAGAAGCGGCGCGAGGCCCTCCTCCTCGGCGAGTTCCTTCTGCGTGTCGGCCGAGGCGCGGTTCATCTGCTTGATCAGCGCCTGGGGCGAGATCGAGAAGGCGAAGCACACCACCCGCGACAGCCACTCGTCGAACTCGCCCTTGAGCTGGGGCTCGCTGGTCTGGTGGAGCGCGACCTTGCCGGGCACGAAGCGGGCGCGCCGCCGGGCGGCCAGGTTATCGGTGAACAGCGAGTCCCAGTAAGTCTGATAGGTCGCGATCTGGTCCGGCCCCCAGGTCTCGGGGACGCCGATCAGCGCGTCCGGCACGGTGCCGCTGGTGAAGTACTCCAGCGTCATCACCTGCCGGCGCAGGGCGATGTTGACCGTGGTCATCACCTGCTCGACCGGCGAGAAGCCGTAGACGCGGTCGGTGCGCAGGTTGCGCGGGCGGTAGAGCAGCTCCCGCGCGGTGTAGTTCACCGCCGGCAGGCCCTTGAGGATCTGCTGGTAGGCCTCCGGCCAGACGGTCCGGCCGCTCTGCACCCACGGCATCGGCACCCGGCCGTCCTCGCCGAGGATCGGCTTGATGGTGGCGCCGTCGACCGGCTCCAGGGCGAGGAGATCGCCCGCGCGGGAGCGCTGCTTGAAGGTGGTCCAGGCATCGAGGACCAGCACGTCCTCCAGGCCCATGCGCAGCCAGTCGGTCCAGGGGTGGATACCGTCGGGCTTGGTGAGGAAAGCCGCGATCGCCGCGGCCTTCGCGCCAGACGACCGTCCCGTGTCGCGGGGCTTGATCGCCCACTTCATCCGAGCGGCTTGGTCCTTCCGGGTTTCGATCACGAGCCGCAGCAGGTCGTAGCCTTCGGCGAGCCGGCGCAGCTGCGCGAACGAGACCGGCTCGTACGCCCGTGCGGTGGTGTTGAGGTTGTAGCCGGTCGGATAGTCGAAGCGGCGGCCGGCGACCTCTGCGGGCGCGGACGGGCGCATTGACACGGACGGACCGAACCAGTCGAAGCCCTGACCGGTCGTCGAGGCAGAGCCCGCGCTGCCATAGGAGAGGGTGTACGCCAGCGGGGCGAGCGAGATGCCCGCTACGCCGCAGCGTGAGGGGGAAGTCAAATGCGATCGCCTTTTCGCGGCGCGAGAGCGCGGCCCGGTAGCTCACAGAAATTTTCTATCAGAGGGTAAGGATCGGGCCCGTTTGTCAGTCGCCTGTGGCAGCAAAGGTTTTCTATGGACGCGTGGGATTGTCATTGCGATCCACAACGAACCGTGCATCGATGCGCGACGTGCTGACTCTGACGCCCTATTTCCATCGCATGGAGCCCGAGATGATACGAGCGGGTGCCGCTACCGCTCAGAGGCCGATCGAAGTGCGCATATTTGAGGACGCGTGTTCATGAAATTTCCTGAAACTGACCGCGTCATTTATGACAACAATCCGCTAGCCCAAGTGATCTGCCAGATCCGATTTCCTAGGATTCTGGCTATCGATGATAGAATCCCGGCGGATTTTCAACATTCACTAGGCGATCAATATCCATTTGTTGAAACGAAAGAAGTAGTTCATATAAATTTTGGCGAGACAAATCAAACTAAAAGAACTCATTACGATTTCATTACGGAAGATAAGAAATATAAAGTATCTCTCTCAAGTGACGCAATATCTATAGATACGGCCTCGTACGAAAGATGGGAAGTGTTCTCGAGGCATGTCGACCATGCCATAAGATGCCTGTCTAAAGTGTATTCTGTGCCGGTGTTTACAAGAATAGGACTAAGATATATTGACATAATATCTCGAGAGAAGCTTGGTCTTAAGGACTTGAGGTGGTCAGATTTGATAATTTCGTCTGCCTTGGGATTGCTGCATGAAGACGCCGTGCCGGTCGAAGATGTCCTTGAGCTTGGCGCGGCATATCTTTTTAAAATTGGTGAGGTGGACAAATTAACTTTAAGGACTGGGCTCGGAAGATCTGACAAAACCAAAGACGAGATTATTTTTGTAGTTGACGGAGATTTTTTCAGAGATGAGCCAGTCAAAGGAATTGACGATACCCTCTCAGTCCTCAGGGATTTCAACAAGTCTGCTGGCAGCGCATTCCGCTGGATTATTCAGCAGCGCTTACATGACGCATTGGGTCCCAAGCCTGCTGTATGATAGGTTAAATGCACTAGCTGACACGCACATCCACACCCGCGTCGATTATCTTCGCGCAGACGAACAACAATTGCCGGAAGCAATGAGCCATTTGCGACTCATCAATTATGCCTCAGGGTATATGGATATTCAGAAGATATTCGCGAAACAAGATGCATCTGATGATTTTGTTGCCAGCGGATCGGTGATCGATATCACATGGATTTTTTTGGCTCTTCGATCATCAGATGCGACGGGTTCGCGATGGCTGGGCGAAGTAATAGATGGTGTAAATCATCTTATATCTAATGAAGAATTTCGACATCTGGATCGAGCGCTTGAGACTATAAAAGTGGATGCCGCGAGCCGTCAAATACTCCTTGGTTTGGCTAGAAGTACATATCCCGTAAGATCAAGATTAAACTATTGGAAGACGTATATAATAGACGTTCATAACAATTTCCTAAAAAGGGGTCTTGAGGCGGACGTTTTGCTCAAAGGGCTTGTTTAAACATGAGCGGGTTGCAACCGATAGAACAGTCGCATGATGCGGTAGAACACGTTGGTTTGACACTCTCCCTCACTTCGATCGGCCAGCACTCTGCATTTATTTATCGGGCCGAAGATGGTGCGGTGCGAGTGCTTGGCCTAGCGATGCACCACAGCCTTGAGGATGAAGAGGCAAACGCAAATATTAGATGGAGCCAACTTGGCCTAGACCCAGACAACAAAGAGATACTGAGCTTGTTGCTAGCTCGCATTAGACGTCAGCAGCCTCACGTTCCTTATGCTTTCAACGCGGAAGGCATCGTTTTTAATGAGGACGGGCGCCTGCTGCCTCCCCCGGCGGGGAAAGGACTGACATGTGCTACCTTCATAATCGCGGTTCTTAGGACTTACGCATTTGAGTTGCTTGATCTTAGTACATGGCCAGACACTCCGAGAGATGTGAGGCAGTTCGAATTTATTATAAGATATCTCAGGAGAGTTGCTGGTGAGGAGCACATTGCTGCAATAAAGGCAGACAAAGGGGCCAGATCCATCAATCCTGATGAAGTAGTTGCAGCCGGAAGTCTGCCGTATAAAGTATGGCCAGTCGACTTCCCCACGGCTAAGCAGATTGCAGAGAGCGTCTTGAGGGACCTGAAATCATGAATTTCTAGCATGATTGTGGTTTTTGAATCAGAACCAGTGGTAAAATTTTGATAGCCACCGATCTGCTGTGTCAATTCGGCGCCAGAAGTATTTGAAGATGTTAATTTGCGAAATTTCATCAGTTCTAGGAAAAACTGCGCTTCGAATTTTTTGTCAGAATAGAACTCTTGCAAATATTCACTCATGTTTGTTCGAAGCTGTCTTGTCCACATCACTGAAGCCAGCGGCACGGAGTGGGTAAGCATCCTCGCTCAGAACAGTGATATATCCGCACGCATCTGGCGTGTATTGCGCACCCGAAAGACCGATCACCGTTCCGGTTCCAAGTGGGACCACCAACTCGATCATCGCGCTCTCGAAGACGCCGCGTGACATGGCCCATCCGTGCTGCGGTGGTTCTGGTGGCGTCCCGGCCGCCCTCTCCCGCCGGTAGAACTCGATCAGCCCGTCGCCTGGAAGGACGCCGGCCAGCTCGTTGAACGCGTCGGCGGCCGCGTCGACCTGGTCGTCGTGGCTGCCGGCCGGGAACATCCCCAGCTCCTCCAGGAACGCCTCGTTCCACGGTCCGCGCAGGAGCATCACGTTGCCGACCTCGACCTGGCTGGACAGCGGCTTGGCGCGCACCTCCTTCGCGCCGGTCGGCGCCACCGCGCTGACGATGAAGCCCGCGAGCGCCGTGACGTAGTCCTCGGCCTGCGCGATGCCGGCCTGCCCCGCATCCTTCGGGATCCGGATGCCCACCGCGGCCCCGTCCTGGCCGGCGGTGTTGATCAGCCGCTGGCGGACCTTGCCCGGCGTCTCGCGCACCCGAACCACGTCGACGATGTAGAACCGCTTGTCCGCCCCGCGGCCCATCTTCACGCCGACCGTCCAGTCCGGGTCGGCGCCGGGCCGCTTCACCGTGCCGGCGAAGTCCCAGGCGCGCACCCACTTCTCGATCGGCGGCAGGGCATCGACGATCCCGATCCCCGCCCGGTCGAACAGCCCGCCCGCGCGCGGCGCCGGCCGCTGCTGGAACTGGCCGGCCACCGCGTAGGCGCCGAGCGGGATCTTGTCGCGCTCGACCACCGCCCGCGGGAAGCGCTCCGGGAACAGCAGCGCGCCGTCCAGCGTGCGCGGATCCGCGAAGATCGGCGTCCGGCAGGCGCGGTCCGGCTCGAACTCCATCGGCAGCATCAGGTGGACGTAGCCTAGCCCGAGCCGCAGGATCTCGCCCGAGACGTCGCGCTCGTGCAGGCGCTGCATGATCACCACGATTGCTGAGCGCGCGGGATCGTTGAGGCGCGTCGTCACCGATTCGCGGAAGATGCGCAGCGTCCGCTCGCGCTCCGTCTCGCTCTCGGCGGTCTCGGTCGAGTGCGGATCGTCGATGATGACGCGGTCGCCGCGACCCGCGGTCAGCGAGGCGAACGGCATGCCCTCGCGCGAGCCGGTCGCCGTGTTGGCGAAGGAAATCTCGCCGGATCGGGACAGGGCGACGTGGGGCCAGAGCGCCTGGTACCACGCGCTCGACACGAGGTCGCGCATGCGCCGCGCGTCGCGCTTGACGAAGTCCTCCTTGTACGAGGTGGTGAGGTAGCGCAGGCCGGCGAGGCCGCACGGCCCCCATTCCCAGGCCGGCCAGAACACCGAGACGATGAGCGACTTCATCGTGCCCGGCGGGACGTTGATCAGCAGCCGGTTCTCCAGCCCGAGGGCGAGGAAGCGCCCGTGGGTGATCGCCTCCAGGTGCGCGCAGAGCGCCTCGATGTGCCAGCCGTGCACGTAGGGCTGGTTGGGCTCGAGGACGTGCCACGCCTCCTGGACGAAGCCGGCGAGCGACGCGCTGCGGGTCCGGACCCGCTCGCGCTCGGCCCTCTCGCTACGCCGCGCCTGCTCCGCCCGGATCTCCGTCAGCAGCTGCGCCGGCGGCGGCAAGCGGACCGAAGAGACTTGCGAGCGCGGCCAGTTGCTCATCGGTTGCGCCCGTCAGGTCGACCGAGATCGGGCCACCGCCGAGGCCGCCGTGCTCGTGCGCCTGGGTCGACTTGCCGTAGCCGCGGTCGAGGATCTCCCGGATCGCCGCGACCGCCGCGTTCTCCGGCGTCTTCGCGTTGCTGGCGATGGCCACGAGGCGCGCGACCATCTTCGGGCCGTGCTCCTGGCAGAGCGTCTTGATCTCCGCCGTGGCCTTGTTGCGCGCGCCCTTCGGCCGTCCACGGGGCATCGAATTTCCACGGCTATTTAATTCGGGGTCGCGCCGGCGAGATTCGGATCACGGTCGCTCGGCGGAGCAGCGGTGCCCGATCGCGCGCGGAATCCAGGCTGTGCATGTCGCGCGTGGGCAGATGGTCCCGACGCTGACACGTGATCCGGTAGTTCCGGCAGGCGCACCCTCCACAGAGCGCAGCTCACGATCCGGCCGTCCACGATCGGGATAGACTCAGATCCGGGTTTCCAAGTCAAGCCGCAACCGGGTCGCCAAGTTGGTCGGGTGTGAATTCGACCGGCGTGGCGCGGCCGAAGAGGCTGACCTCCGCGCGCACGAGCCCGTTGCTGAGAACATCCTGGACCTCGGCGAAGAACGACATGAACGGCCCGTTCAAGATCCGGCGCAGCTCGCCGACCTGAAGCAACGCGGCCTCCCGGAGCCGCTTCGCCCGGTCCGTCTCGTCGACGCCCGCGATCCGATCCGCCAGGGCCTGCAGGACCGAACCCGGGATCTCCAGCGGCGCGCGCCGGCCGAGCACGTCGATGACGTGGCGGCTGTCGAACAGCGGCTCGGTCCAGCGCCGGGCGTGGCGCTGCCTGTCGAGCCCGACGAACAGGTACGAGGCGAAGAAGATCGCCTGCGTGTCGATCTTGCGCCCGCGCCGGACCACGGTGACGCGGTAGCGCGGCAGCCACCAGTCCATGGCCAGCTTCCCGAACTCCTCGGCGGCCGAGGCCTCGTGCAGCGGCAGCGTGTGGACCACGAACCACGTCAGGCTCTGGTCGATCACCGCGTGCTCGGCCCTGATGCGGGATCCGTTCGTTCCGCGCTTACGACCCATGTCACACTCCTCGATCGCACGCGATCATCTCGGCCGCAGGGCGCGGGCCGGTTCTGCGCGGCGCCGTCACGCGGCCTCACCGATCAGCAGCCGCGGCGGGATCCGGCATCCAGGCTGGCCCGGGGGCGGGCCGAACAGCGATTCCGACCACGTCGCCGGGTTCTCGCGGAATCGGGCGATCCAGGTCCGCAGGTCGGCCTCCGGCCAGCGCAGGCCGCCGGGCAGGTCGATCATCTCGTCGAGCGGTATCGGCGCCGGCGGCACGGCGGGCAGGCCCTGCGCGGCGCGGCTCCGGCGCTGGGCGGCGACGCACTCGGCGACCGCGTTGGCCAGTAGCGCCCAGGTCCGGATCGGCACGCGGCGACTGACCGCGAGGTCGAGGATCGCCGGGACGATCTCCCGCTCGAGGTCGAGGCCGTCCGCCTCCAGCCGCGCCATCGGACCGACGACGGGGTCCAGGCACCAGCCCGGGGGCAGGGCAGTCCGGCACCGGTGCTCGACCCGGTCGAAGTTCGCCCGGTTGTTCCAGGGCGGCGCAGCGTCCGCGCGGGGTACAGGATCACAGGCGGCCGCCGGTATATCTTTCTTCTTCCCTTCTTCTTCCCCTTCCCTTGGTGAACGTAACGGTCCGCGCGTGGCGACCGTGACGGTATCGTCACGTCGATCGTCGCGTGGGTCGTGACGTTGATCGTGACGACCATCGTTACGGTCGGCCGGTTCGTTGAGAAGATTGGGTTTTTCGCCGCCGGGCGGGGTCGTCTCGGGATCACCCTTGCGCTGACGGGCCCGCGTGGCCGCGGCGGTCCGCTCGCGCCGCGCGTCCTTCGCCTCCGCGGCGCGCAGCACGTCTTCGCACAGGACCCGGTGATAGTAGCGGCCGTCCGCGCACAGGACGAAGCCGCGCAGGGCCATCGTCCGCACCTTCTTCCAGCGCGGGCCCGCCCCGGAGAAGGCGGCGAGCAACCGGTCGTCGTCGGGCAGCGAGCCCGCCGGGCGCTGGCGCCAGGCGTGGCACCACAGGGCGACCGCTGCCTTGAACTCGTCGCCGGTCGAGAGCGCCCACAGCTCCGAATGGAACAGCCGGTCCGTGTGCAGGAGGAAGCCGTGGATCCCGTCCACGTCGATGTCGGCCGGCACCAGCGGATCGGGCAAGGGCGCGGACGCGTCGGAATGTTGGCTCATAGCAGGCCTCGTGCGGTCTGGGCGATGGCGGAGGCGGCCACGTCGCACCACAAGTCGAGGGTGGGGCATGGGCCGGAGCGGTTCTTGGCGAGGATGAGCTCGAGGGCGTTCTGCCGCTCGATCAGGCGCGCGCCGATCTCGGGATCGCCCCCGGAGGCCTTAAGCTTGCGCTCCAGGTAGTAGGCCTCGCGGTACAGCATCAGCACCGCATCGGCGTCCTGCTCGATCTCGCCGGAATCGCGCAGGTCCGCGAGGTTCGGGCGGCGGTCGGCCCGGTCCTTGGCCTCGACGGCGCGGTTGAGCTGCGTCAGCAGCACCACGCAGATGTCCTCGGCCTTGGCGAGCTGCTTCAGGCTGCCCGTGATCTCGCCGATCTCCAGCACCCGGTTGCCCTGGTACCGGTCCGAGACCTTGATGAACTTCAGATAGTCGATGAACACGACGCCGAGGGCGATGCCCTGCCGGGCGAGGCGCCGCTTCTCGACCTTCACGGCCGCTGCGATCTGCGCGAGGCTGACGCTGGGTTCGCAGGTCAGGGTGAGGTGCAGGCGCTCGAACCGCTGCATCGCCTCGTCGAGGCGCGCCAGCTCTTCCTCGTCGAGGTCGACGGCCGCCATGATCCGGCCAAAGGGCAGCGGCCGGTTGTGCCGATAGGACAGGTCGGCGAGGTAGCGGGCCATCTGCTGGTCCCGGGTCACCTCGCACTGGAAGGCGAGCACGCCGGCCGCGCGGGCGGCGAGGCGGCTCAGCGTCGTCATCGCCACCGTCTTGCCCATGCCGGGACGCCCGCCGAGGATCCAGAGCTGGCCGCGCTGAAATCCGCCGTTGGTGGCGCGGTCGAGGTCGGGCAGCCCGGTCGGGATCGCGGTCGAGCGGATGAGACCCGAGCGCAGGCCATCGATCCGCTCGCGCATCCAGGCGGCGGACTGCGCCGCGCTCTGCGCCGTGGAGCCCAGGCCCGGCTCCGCGTCGATCAGGTCGAGCAGGCGAGACTCGGTGGCCGCGATCAGGTCGCGGGGCGCCTGCTCCACCGGCGCCTCATAGGCGCCGTTCACCAGCTCCTCGCCGATGGTGATCAGGCGACGGCGCACGGCGAGGTCGTGGATCGTGCGGGCGTAGGCGCCAGCGTTGACCACCGTGGTGGCGTCGGAGGCCAGCCGCGCGAGGTACTGGATCACCGTCTGGCCGCCGAAATCGGCGTCGCCCAGATAGGTCTTCAGGGTGATCGGGGTCGCGACCGTGCCGCCCCGGATCAGTGCGCCGGCCACTGCGAAGATCTGGCGGTGCGCCTCCTCCATGAAGTGCTCGGGCAGCAGGAAGTCCGCCACGCGGTGATAGGCGTCGTTGTTGACCAGGATCGCGCCGAGCAGCGCCTGCTCCGCGTCGACGTTGTGCGGGGGTGCCCGGTATTCCGGCCGGATCGCCTTGAGGCGCGCGGTGATGGCGTGCGGGAGGTTCATGCCGCGCGCCTCCGGGCTCGCGCCGGCAGCATCGCCTCCGGAAGCATCAGGGCGCCCTGGACGAGCCGCGGCGGCAGTTCCGTGCCGTCGGGACGGTAGCCCCGGCCGGGCTCGGGCGAGCGTCCCGAGGTCGCGTGCCAGACGAGACCGTGGTGCTCGGCGAGCGTCAGCACGGTCTCGCGGCTGCCCCGGCCGAGCACCGCGCCGGCGCGGATGAGGATCCAGCGCATCGGGCTACTCCGCGACCGCGGGCGTGGCCAGGGACGCGAGCGGACGCATGTCGCCCCGCGGCCGGGGACCGTCCGAGTTGTCGGCCATCGCGGGCCTCCAGGTTGCGCGGGGCACGCCCCGCGGGGGGCGGAAATTCTCAGCCCGGGGCGCGGGGTAGTTCGGCCAGCGTCCCCGGCATCACGCGCGCAGGCGCGACCGCAGGTCCCGGATCGCGGCCAGACCGAAGCGGCCCAGCGACCGAAGCAGCTTCACGAACCGCACGTCGCGTCTCCTCTCGGGCCGCCGTCGCGGCCTCCAGCCGCGCGCTCGCCGCATCGAGCCTCGCGCAGAGCGTGTTGATGTTGAGCCAGTCGTGGAGACCGACCGAGACGTCGGCCGCGCGCCCGATCACCTTGCGCACCCACGACGGCGAGCGGCCGAGGCATCCCCCGACATCGTCGTAGGCTGCCATCAGCGAGCCCGTGCGATCCTTCCGATCCAACACGAGCCGCAGGAGCGGATCCCGGGCGACCTCGTTGGCCTGCTCCACAGTCACCATGCGACGCCACCGCGATTTTGACCGCATTCGATCAGTCCTCCATGCGAGATCCTCGGCGGGGCCGAAGCACGGCGTGCGGACGGGAGGCGACGGAAGCGGCGGAGGAGAACGGCGACACCCCGGCTGCGATGCGGCCAGCGAGGCAGCTGGGGCGTGAGGAAGAAGCCGGCATGAGGTCCGGCGAGCGGCAAGCTCCGGGCAGGGCCGGCGCGGTGTCTGCGGGTGCGGCGCGCGGCCCGCGCGCGCAGGGATTCGCGGGTGCCGGCGGCCGTGCCGCGAGGGAGGCAAGCGGGATGGAGACTGGACCGGAGATCCACGCGCTTAACGGCTTCCTGGTGGCGCCGTTGCCTGGGCCGGGCGGCCCCTACGTGCTGATGACCACCGGCGGCCGCGTGCAGGATCCGCGCGCTCGTGCGGGGCCCGTACTGCACACGGTCGGGATGCGCGTCGGTCAGGCTCGCGACCTCGCTGCAGCTCTGCTCGAGGCCGCCGATGTGGCCGAGGCCTCGGGCGGCCGGTAGCTGGTTGCGCGGGCGCGGACCGGGCGGCATCAGACAGCCTCCTCCCGTGCGGCATCGACCGGATCGTCCGCGTCGCGGCGCGGGATGAAATCGGCGGCCGTCACCGGGCGCGGGAGGTCGCGGGAGGCGGCGATGATCTGGGGCGCTCGGCGGATCGGGATGAGGCCGCGCTCCATCCAGCCCTGGATGGTCGAGGGCGGCGTATCGCGGAGCTTCGACGCCATGGGTCGAATGCCACCGAATCGCCGGATGATGCGCTCTGCGGGCGTCATGCATCGATACGTACGCAATGAGCGTACGTACGTCAACGTGGAAAGCGTACGACTCCGTGCGTCATAGCTGCGCCATGGTCACAACCAGCGCCCGGCCCGTCGCGGAACGTCTCGCCCACCTGCGCGAGCGTGCCGGCATGTCCCTCGAGCAGGTAGCTCGGGAGGCCGGTTACCGGGGCCGATCCAGCATCCAGCGCTACTTCGAGGATCAGACGATCGAGTCGCTTCAGCCGAAGGTGGCGGCCAAGCTCGCCCGCGCCCTTGTCGGTAAGGGGACGCCGCCGATTCAGCCGGCCGAACTGATCGTGCTCGTGCACGGCGACGCGGATCACGGCGCGTGGATGGCGCAGCTTGAGACCATGCCTCTCGCAGCGTCCACAATTTTGAAGCTGCCGCCCCATGAACCCCGGGACTCAGCATCTAGCGTCCTCCTGATTCGTTCCGGCATGTTGCCCGTCATGGGACCAGCACATGCGAGCAACTGGATGGAGAGAAGCCCGTCTTTAGACGAGCCGGAGGACTGGATCTCTGTCCCGAACGAGCATTACGTCAATAAAGCCGGGCAGTACGTCCTTCGAATTGTTGGATCATCACTTAATAAAGTGGCGCCTGATGGGCATTATGCTATCTGTCAGCGCTACGGCGAGGGCCGGAACGCACCGCCGAATGGGAAATACGTCCATGTCGAGCGGTCGCGCGGCGACTTCATCGAGTGGACCATCAAGAAGGTCCGGTCCGACGGAGACCAAGTCCTCCTGTACCCGGACAGCACGCATCCAGATCACCAGCAGGCGCTCGATTTCGGCGCCGGCGAGGACCATGTCCGCATCCTCGGGATCGTCACGGGCTGGTATCGACCGGCATAGATCCGACGCCACGATCCGGAGAGGACGTGCGCGGCGGCCTATTCGATACCCTCTTCGTTGTCGGCTACCCCGCGACGCTCGCCGCCACCGCCTGCGCGCCGCTCGGCAGTGCAGTGGCTTCAGAGCGTGGCCGAATTCCATGGACCGGCAATCATTCTGACGGGTGGTCAGGCCGTTCCTGCCGATCGCAGGCTCATGCGCAGGCCTCAACAAGGGATTGACGTACCCGCAGGCCAAACGGCCTGATCGTTCGTACGTTTTGTCCGATCGTACGCTTTATGCGTTGACGATACGTACGCTCCATGCGTACAAAGCTGCATCGCCCGCCGCGATGGAGCTTCTCGTGTCCGAAGCCGCCCAATCTCACATCAGCCTCACCTTCGGGGCCTCCGCTTCGGGCGGAAGCGTCCACCTCCCATCCGTGTCTGAGGACCGCTGGATCGTCGTTATGGATCGCGCCTACGCGGTTCGCAGCGCCCGCGGCCTCGAAGCCGAGGGCTTCGACTGCATCGCGGCCGCGCGCCACTGGATCGAGGAGCGTGAGGCCGAGGAGGCCGACGAGCTGGCAGCCATTGCGGATTGTGAAGCCGACCAGATCCGCGAGGCCGCCTGACATGGCCGGCCATGCCTTCGATCATATGACCCTCGAGGAGCGCCGCCAGCGGCTGGACGCACAAGCGGCGGTCCTCGCCAACCAGCAGGCGGCCCGCCGCTTCGCCCTCCAGATCGCGCCGGCCGATCGGGCGGCCGCTGAATGCCTACCGCGCGAGGAGCGCCTCCGCTCCACAGCAGGCCTCCGCGGGAGCCCCATCATGCCCCTGTCCGCTTGGCGCGGCCGGTCCGGCCGCCGCTACGTCGTGCGGGTCCTGCCCATCCCGGTCGTCGATGCCGAGGAGCTGTGCGACGCCGTCGTGATGCTGGTGAGCCGCGACGACTCCGGTCTCGCCGAGATCCGGGGCGTCTCGATCGTCCGCGGCCTCGCCTCTGCGCAGGCCCTGATCGATGGCCTGCCGCCAGCCGTGACCGAACTGCACGCGCACCGGCTGGCCGAAACCGATACCGACCGCGCCGCCATCCTGAACGATCTCGGCAGCGTCACGACCGGGCGGCGCCGGTGACCGCCCGCAGCGAGAGAGGGGAGAGCAGCCGGTGAGCCAGCCGCAGATGCAGATCGTCGCCACCGAGGCGACGTCCCAGGCCGTGACAGCGGCCTCGCCGAGCGAGGGCGCCACGGTCCTCTCGATCATCGAGCGGATGGCGCGCGATCCGAACGTCGATCCCGACCGGGTCGAACGATTCCTGGTCATGGCCCGGGAGGATCGTGCCGAGCGCGCCCGGGTGGCCTTCATCGCCGCCATGGCGGCCTGTCAGGCCGAGCTGCCGCGCGTCCTGCGCGATGCCCGGAACACGCATTCCGGCGCCCCCTACGCGCGCCTGGAAACGATCGCGCGGGCCACGCAGCCGGTCATCGCGCGGCACGGCTTCTCGCTCTCGTTCGACACCGGGGCGTCGCCGATCCAGGGGCATCTGCGGGTGAAATGCACCTGCGCCCACGAGGCCGGGCACGAGCGCGTCTACCACCTGGATCTGCCGCCCGACACGGCTGGCGCACAGGGGAAGGCCAACAAGACGCCCATCCAGGGCATCGGGTCGACGATCACCTACGCGCGCCGCTACCTCGTCCTGCAGGTCTTCAACATCGCCCTGACCAACGATCCGGACGACACCGACGGGGCGTCCGGATCGGACGCGTCGGCGGACGTGATCTCGGACGCGCAGGCCGAGACGTTGCGCAACCTACTCACCGAGCATGGAATCGCGCCGGCCAAGTTCCTGCGCGTCTTCGCTGTCGAGAGCGTGCCCGACCTTCCAGCAAGCCTCTACAGCGAGGCCCTGGACGCCATTGAGCGCGCCGTCGCCCGGCGTGCCCAGCCGGAGGGCCGCTGACATGGCCGAGATGATCCAGGGCAGCCCAGAGTGGCTGGACGCCCGCTGCGGCAAGGTCACGGCCTCGCGCGTCGCCGACGTGCTGGCGGTCAAGCGCGACGGCAAACCGACCGCGGAGCGCGAGCGCTATCTGATGGAGCTCGTGGGCGAGCGCCTGACCGGCCTCGCGACGCAGCACTACCTCACCGCCGCGATGCTCGAGGGCTCGGAGCGGGAGCCGCAGGCCTGCGACGCCTACGAGTTCCTGTACGGCGTCGACACCGTGAAGGTCGGGTTCGTCGACCATCCGACGATCGCGATGGCCGGGGCCAGCCCGGATCGGCTCGTCGGCTGGGACGGCCTCGTCGAGTTCAAGTGCCCGACCTTGCGCACCCATCTGGAGACGCTGCTCGCCGGTGAGATCCCGGAGGAGCATCGGCCGCAGATGCGCTGGCAGATGGCCTGCACGGGCCGGGTGTGGTGCGACTTCGCCTCGTGGCATCCGAGCGTACCGCCGGCCCTGCGGCTGTGGGTGAAGCGGCTGCACCGGGACGACGCCCAGATCGCGAAGGACGAAGCTGCCGTGAACGCTTTCCTCGGCGAGGTCGAGGTCCGGATGGCGGCCCTCCTGGCCATCGGGACGGCCGAGGCCGCTTGATGCCCGGCCACCCGCACCATCGACAGCCGCGCCGGCTCCTCGAGCACCACACCGAGATTGCCAGCCGAGCGCCAGACCGTGCGTCTGATGCGCCCTTCGATCTTCGGGATCTCCAGCACGAACATGCGATGAAGCGCCTAGGAGGGGAAAGTGCGGCATAGCGGTCGCCCGCCCGAGCGGACCACAATTCCGTTCGCGCCCAAAGGGCTCTCTCGCCAAGAGGTGGCCCGCTACGTCGGGGTGTCTACGACGACCTTCGACGCGATGGTGCGCGAACAGCTGATGCCGCGGCCCAAACTCGTAGGCACACGCGTGCTCTGGGACCGTACCCAGGTCGACCTCTTCTTCGAGGCGCTGCCGGAACGCGAGCCAGTTCAGGAGAGCGACGAAGATATCTTGGCGAGGCTCGGGTGACCCGCATTCGAGTGAAAGGGTTCCAGATCTTCGCGGATCGGCACGGCGTTATGCGATGCTACCACCGGAAGACTGGCGAAAAGATCGACCTGAAGAAGGCGCCGCTCGGATCCGCTGCGTTCTTCGCGGAGGTGGCCCGGATCGGAAAGAGCGCCGTGTCGGCCGCCGCGCCCAAGGTCGGCACGCTCGGCAGCCTGATCGTCGCCTACCGCGCGCACGCGGCTTTCACCGACTTAGCTCCGCAGACACGCGCAGACTACCAGAAGGTCCTCGATTACCTGAAAGACATCGACGGCACGGACCTTTCTCGGTTCACGCGCCCGTTCGTGGTGAAGGTGAGAGACCGCGCAGCGGAGCGGAAGGGCCGTCGATTCGGCAACTACGTGAAGGCGGTGCTGTCGCTACTCTTCGCCTGGGGGTCGGAGCGCGGCCACCTGCCGGCAAACACTGCCGCCGGCATAAAGGATCTGCGCAAGAAGAAGGGCGAACCCGACGCCAATCGGCCTTGGTCGGACGCCGAGCGCGAAGCTGTGCTGGCCGCTGCGCCGCCGCACATCCTCACTCCGGTCGCCTTGATGATGTTTACCGGCCTCGGACCGAAAGATGCGCTCGGCCTGCCGCGGGGGGCCTTTCGCGATGGCGAGTTGTCGACGAGCCGCGCCAAGACGGGCGAGCCTGTGTTCTGGCCCGCACCGCTACCGCTAGCGATGATCCTGGCTGCCGCGCCCGAGCACACAGCACCGACTCTGTGCGCGAACTCCGAGGGTAAGCCCTGGACGCTCAGCGGATTCCGCGCGTCATGGCGGCCGATTCGGCTGAAACTGGAGAAGGCCGGGAAAGTGCAGCCGGGTCTCACCCTGTACGGGCTGCGGCACACCCTGGCCGTCGTGCTGCGCGAGATCGGCCACGATGAACGTGCGATCGCCGACGCCCTCGGCCAGCGCACGATCGAGATGGCGCGCCACTATGCGAAGGGGGCCGATCTGGCTCCGAAGATGCGGGCGCTGGTGTCTTCCTTGGACGCCGAGTTCGCGCGTCGCAGCGCGAGCGGGCGTCAAACCTTGGCGCCAAAAACGTCAAACCCGCCTGAAGGCGGGTTCGGTCTAGCAAGAAAAAACAAGGAGTTAGATGGTAGCGAGGGAGGGATTTGAACCCCCGACACAAGGATTATGATTCCTCTGCTCTAACCAGCTGAGCTACCCCGCCACGAGCCGCGAGCGTCCGCGAGGACGTCGCGTGCAGTGGCGGCGGTATAGGGAGAGCGAGCACGCGATGTCAACGGTTTCCGGTGCGCAAATCGCGCGCCCGCAGGCATGACGGTCCACGTGACCGGGAGGGCGACAGGGACAGGCCCTGCTGTCACCGAAAAGCACCTCGCGCCGCCGCGGCGGCCATGTCCGATTCCTGCGGGCCCGCTAGGTTCCCGCAGGGGCCACCCGAAGGCCCGTCTGATCGCGGAGCGTTCGATGACAGCGCGCATGAGCCATCGCTGGACCACCAGCCTCGCCGCCCTTCTCGTCCTCGGTGTGCCGCTCGCCGCAAGCTCGGCCGCCGCGGCGGGTCAGGACGTCACCTACCGCGCGGCGCTCACCGGCACCGGCGAGGTCCCGGCGACAGCGTCTCCCGGCAAAGGCGAGATCACCGCGACCTTCGATCCCGCCACCAAGCGCCTGAGCTGGTCGGGCCAGTACAGCGGCCTCACCGGCCCGGTCACGGCCGCCCATTTCCACGGGCCGGCCAAGGCGGGCGAGAATGCCGGCGTGCTCGTTCCCGTGACGGCGGCGAGCAGCCCCTTCACCGGCGAGGCGACCCTCGACGACGCCAAGGCCGCGGATCTCGCGGCGGGGAAAATATACTTCAACCTCCACACCGCCGCGAATCCGAAGGGCGAGCTCCGCGGCCAGCTGGAGCGCGCCCCCTGATCCGGAACGGCGCGAGCCTCGACGTGCCCGGCCGCGCCCGGTAGGCGGATCCCGTCCACCTGCCGGAGCCTTCGATGAAGCAGATCGACGCCATCATCGCCTGGACGCCCGTTCGCTGGGCGGACCTGAGGCCGCAAACAGCCGGGCAGGTCGTCGTCCTGCCCGCGCCCGACACGGCCGGAGAGGCCAAGCGCTACATGATGCGCGCCGGCGCCAGCTCGTCGGCACTGGCCACGCTGCCGGACGAGGCGCGCATCGCGCGTCTGTTCATCGATTTCCAGACCTTGGTCGTCCGCGACGGGATCGACCCGCAGGTCGCCCACCGCGCGTTCCTGGCGATCGACGAGTACCGGTTCCGCATCGCTCCCGACACCGAGGGCGCGGAATTCGAGGACCCGCCGGAGGAAGACTAGCCTCGCCCCGTCGGAGCGGCCCGCGTCGCTCACGGAAGGGTGAGAATTAAGAATGCACACGGCCCGGGAGCGCCCTATCTCCCGGCGGGTCATCCACCCGTCGGAGGCCGGCCATGCCCGTATCCCGTCGCGCCGTCATCGCCGCGGCCGCACTCGCCCCGCTCGCCGGCCGCCTCGCCGCCGCGGCGGAACCGCTGATCCGCCGCCCGATTCCGTCGACCGGCGAGATGCTCCCGGCCATCGGGATCGGCACGTCCCGGCGCTACGAGGTCGAACCGACGCCCGAGGCGGTGGCGCCCCTGAAGGCGGCGGTCAACACCTTCGTCGATCTCGGCGGATCGGTGATCGACACGGCCCCGAGCTACGGCACCGCCGAGGACGTCCTCGGCCTGATCCTGGCGGAGCCCGGGCTGCGCCAGAAGATCTTCCTCGCGAGCAAGGTCGACACGACCGGCCGCGACGCGACGCTCGCGGAGTTCGAAAGATCGCTGAAGCGCATGAAGGTCGACACCGTCGACCTGGTGGCGGTCCACAACCTGATCGACGTGAGCAACAATCTGGCGGTCCTGCGCGATCTGAAGGCGCAGAAGCGCATCCGCTACGTCGGCGTCACGGTCTGGCGCGACAATCAGCTCGATGCCTTGGAAGCCGTCATGAAGCGCGAGAGCCTCGACTTCATCCAGGTGAACTACGCCATCGACAACCGCGCCGCCGCCGAGCGCGTGCTCCCGCTGGCCGCGGATCGCGGCGTGGCGGTGATGACCAACGTGCCGTTCGGCCGCGACCGCCTGTTCAAGGCGGTCCAGGGCAAGGAGCTGCCGGCATTCGCCAAGGATCTCGGCTGCGCGAGCTGGCCGCAGGTCTTCCTGAAATACGTTCTCGGCAACCCGGCCGTGACCTGCCCGATCCCCGGCATGGCGAAGGCCGCCTATGTCGAGGACAACCTCGGGGCCGCGCGGGGCAAGCTGCCCGACGCGGCGCAGCGCAAGCAGATGGAGACGTTCATCGATGCGGTCTGATCTCACCTCGCGCCGCACGGCGCTCGCCCTGGCGGCCGGCCTCGTCGTGGCCGCCGCTGTCCCCACGGCCGTGCCCGCCTCGGCCCAGGACGGCCCGAAGAAGATCCGGATCGGAGTGATCGGCGCCGGGAACATCGGCGGCACGATCGGGACGCTCTGGGTCAAGGACGGCCACGAGGTCATGTTCGCCTCCCGCCACCCGGAGCAGCTCGCCGCGATGGTCTCGGAGCTCGGGCCTAAGGCCAAGGCCGGCACGCCGGAGGAGGCGATCAAGTTCGGCGACGCCGTGTTCATCGCCGTCCCGTACAAGGCCTATCCGGACCTCGCGAAGGAGATCGGACCGTCCTTGAAGGGCAAGGTCGTCCTCGATGCCGGTAACGCCACGCAGAAACGCGACGGCGCGCTCTACGACGAGGTCCAGGCCGACGGGATCGGCGCGACCTCGGCCAAGTACTTCCCCGGCGCCAAGATCGTGCGTGCCTTCAACGCGGCCAACTACAAGGTCTTCGCCAAGGAGGGCGCGGACGGCGGCAAGGGTCGAGCGGGCGGGCGCATGGCGATCCCGATCGCCGGGGACGACCCGGAGGCGCTGACGGTCGCCGAGGGCCTCGTCCGCGACGCCGGGTTCGACCCGGTGGTGGTCGGCCCGCTCAAGGACGCCGACAAGTTCGCCATGGGCAGCCCGGGCTTCGGTCACGACGTCACCGCGCCGGAGATGCGCGAGAAACTCGGACTGGCGAAGTAGGCGCGTCGCCCGACCCCTCGCCGCGCCCTGCGCCGGCGAGGGGCCCGACCGAGCCTTCCCCGAGGGAGGCCCGTCCGGGGAAGAAGCCCATTCCGGTGAGATCGGCCCATGCCTGAAACCGCCCCCGCCCGCGGCACGCTCGCGCGCCTGATCGACGTTCAGCCCGGGGAGGGCCGGGCGCTGGCGTGGTCCTGGGCCTACATCTTCTCGATTCTCGCCGCCTACTACGTCCTGCGCCCGATTCGGGATCAGATGGGCGTCGCCGGCGGCATCGAGAACCTGCCCTGGCTGTTCACCGCCACCCTGGTGGGGATGCTCGCCCTCAACCTGCCCTTCGCCTACCTGGTGAAGCGCATGCCGCGCGCGCGGTTCGTGCCGATCACCTACCGGTTCTTCGCGGCCAACATCCTGGCCTTCGCGCTGACGCTCTACCTCGCGCCCGCCGAGTGGGGCGTTTGGATCGGCCGGGTCTTCTTCGTCTGGCTGTCGATCTTCAACCTATTCGTGGTGTCGATCTTCTGGGCGACGATCGTCGACGTGTTCTCGAACGCCCAGGGCAAGAGGCTGTTCGGCTTCATCGCGGCCGGCGCCACGCTCGGCGCCATCGCGGGCTCGGCGACCACCGCGATCCTGGCCAAGAACGTCCCGACCTGGGGCCTGATGCTCTGCGCCGTGGTGCTCCTGGAAGTCGCGGTGTTCTGCATGCGCGGGCTCGCGGCGCTGTCGACCCAGCTGCACGAGGTGCCGGGTCGCGACGGAGGCGTCGAGGGCGGTCAGGACCGGACGATCGGGGGCAGCGTGCTCGCCGGCGTCACCCGGACCCTCGCGTCGCCCTACCTGCTCAACATATCACTGTTCCTGCTGCTGTTCTCCGTGACGTCGACCTTCCTGTACTTCGAGCAGGCGGGTATCGCGAAGCGCAGCTTCCCGGATCGCGGCGCGCAGACGGCGTTCTTCGCCAGCGTCGACCTGGCGGTGAACGTCCTGACGCTGGGGATCCAGCTGTTCCTGACCGGACGGATCGTGAACCGCATCGGCGTCGCCCTGACGCTGGCGATCCTCCCGGCCTTCAGCATTCTCGGCTTCGCGGCGCTCGCTCTCTGGCCGACGATCGGGGTGATCGTTGCGTTCCAGGTGCTGCGCCGGGCCGGCAACTTCGCCATCGCCCGTCCGGTGCGCGAGGTGCTGTTCACGGTGGTCCCGCGCGAAGACCGCTACAAGGCCAAGAGCTTCATCGACACGGTGGTCTACCGGCTCGGCGATCAGGTCGGCGCGTGGTCGTTCACGGGTATCCAGGGCATGGGGCTCGGCAGCGCCAGCGTGGCCGGCGCCGCGATCCCGCTGTCGATGGCGTGGCTCGTGAACAGCGTCTGGCTCGGGCGCGCGCAGGACCGGCGCCGCGCAGAACAGGCCGCTGAGACGGGCGTCGCTCCTCAGCCGACGGCCCCGGTCGTTCGCGCGGCGGCCTCGCTCGACGGGTGACCGCCGCCGGCCCGCCTATCGGTGCCGCATGAAGTCCCAGACCAGGTACGCCGGGAACGGCAGCATGATCGCGAAAAAGATCCAGTCGAACATCTGAGGCATGAAGCCGTCTCCCGCTCGGCCCCCCGAGGTTCTACCGGCACGACCGGGTGAAGTTCCGCGCGGCCTCGGCGCCCGTTAAGAGGCGGTTTACCCTGACGGGCGAGGTATCGCGCTCGTTCCGGGCTGGAGACAGACATGGCGGGACCCGCATGGTCGACGCCGCGGCGCCATTGGCGCGCAGCCGGGCCCGCGATGGCCGTGCTCGGGCTCCTCGCGCTCTATCCGGCACCCGTCGCCGCGCAGGAGCCCCTCTACATCCGCATCCGCCCGCTTCCGGACGCCGAGGCCGCGCGCGCGGCGCGGGAGATGCTCTGGGCTCGCCGGCAGGCCCATGCGCGCGCGGTGATCGAATCGGTCTGCACCGGGTGCCTCGGCGCCTGGAAGCCCGAACCGGCCACACCACCGACGCCCGCGCCGGCGCAGGACAGGATTGCGAACCTCACCGTCCCGATAGGGGTTGAACTCGACCCCGGCTCCGGGGCATCCGAGCCTCATCCCGATCCATCGATTTCCGAGAGGCATCCATGACGCAAGCGCATCCGACCAGCGGCGCCGAGCCCGAAGTCGATTGCCCGGTGACCCTCGAGGTTCTGGGCTCCGTGTACCGGGCCGACGATTTCGATCTGCCGCTGATCCTGGAGCAGATCCCGCCGCTGAAGCGCGCCCAGCTCGCCGCCTACCTCTACGGCAAGAGCCACATGCACAAGCTCGGGCTGAAGGTCGCCCGCTCGTGCGAGCGCGACGACCTGATCCGCGTGGCGGGCGAGATCGGCTCGGTGATCCACGGCCAGGCGCATCTGAAGCCGTCGCGCCCGGCTCCCGAGGTTGCCCCGCAGCTGCGCGCCAAGACTCCGCCCGGCCAGAAGAAGGTGAGCCTCGCCGGCGCCGCCGCCAAGCCCGCGATCAGCCTCGGCGGCTCGGCCAAGGTCCGCAACTTCGACTGAGGTCCGTCGCGCCGGTCCGGCCTGGATCGCCGGCCGGGATCGCCGCGCGGCTCGCCGCGTCGGCGGATCCGGGTCCCGGACCGGGCGGGATGGCCCCGGGGCGAGGGACGAGGCTTTGACCGGCGGGTGAATCTGGCGATTTCGTGGGTGTCGGCACGTCGGCGGGCCGGACAATCCGGACTTGTGCGTTGCACGCGCCGCGGCCTTCGGATAATCGCCCGCGATGAACACCGACCACGACAAGATCCTGATCGTCGATTTCGGCTCTCAGGTGACGCAGCTCATCGCCCGCCGGGTCCGCGAGGAGGGCGTCTACTGCGAGATCGTGCCCTTCACGAAGGCCGAGGCCGCGTTCCGCGAGCAGAGGCCGAAGGGCGTGATCCTCTCCGGCGGCCCCGAATCGGTGACTGTCGAGGCCTCGCCCCGCGCGCCCCAGCTCGTGTTCGATTCGGGCGTCCCGGTCTTCGGCATCTGCTACGGCCAGCAGACCATGGCGGCCCAGCTCGGCGGCGCCGTCGAGGGCGGCCACCACGCTGAGTTCGGCCGCGCCGAGGTCGAGATCCTGGCCGACTGCCCGCTGTTCAAGGGCGTCTGGCACAAGGGCGAGAAGTACCCGGTCTGGATGAGCCACGGTGACCGCGTCACCAAACTGCCGGACGGCTTCACCACCGTGGCGATCTCCCGGAACGCGCCGTTCGCGGCGGTGGCCGACGAGGCCCGCAACTACTACGCGGTGCAGTTCCACCCGGAGGTGGCGCACACGCCCCACGGCGCCCTGCTGATCCGCAATTTCGTGCGCGACGTCGCGGGCTGCTCGGGCGACTGGACCATGGGCGCCTACCGCGAGGAGGCGACCGCCAAGATCCGCGCGCAGGTCGGCTCCGAGAAGGTGATCTGCGGCCTCTCGGGCGGCGTCGATTCGGCGGTGGCGGCGGTGCTGATCCACGAGGCGATCGGCGATCAGCTGACCTGCGTGTTCGTCGACCACGGGCTCCTGCGTCTCGGTGAGGCCGAGCAGGTCGTGGCGCTGTTTCGCGACCACTACAACATCCCGCTGGTCCACGTGGAGGCGTCGGGGATGTTCCTCGCGGCGCTGGAGGGCGTCAGCGACCCGGAGGTCAAGCGCAAGACCATCGGCCGCCTGTTCATCGACGTGTTCGAGGCCGAGTCGAAGAAGATCGGCGGGGCGAAGTTCCTCGCGCAGGGGACGCTCTACCCCGACGTCATCGAGAGCGTGTCGTTCACGGGCGGACCGTCCGTGACGATCAAGAGCCACCACAATGTCGGCGGCCTGCCCGAGCGCATGAACATGAAGCTCGTCGAGCCGCTCCGCGAGCTGTTCAAGGACGAGGTCCGGGTGCTCGGCAAGGAACTCGGCCTGCCCGAGGGCTTCGTCGGCCGCCACCCGTTCCCGGGCCCGGGCCTGGCGATCCGCTGCCCCGGCACCATCACCGGCGAGAAGCTGGAGGCCCTGCGCAAGGCCGACGCGATCTACCTCGACGAGATCCGGCAGGCCGGTCTCTACGACACGATCTGGCAGGCCTTCGCGGTGATCCTCCCCGTGAAGACCGTCGGCGTGATGGGCGACGGCCGCACCTACGACCACGTCTGCGCGCTGCGCGCCGTCACCTCGGTCGACGGCATGACCGCCGACTTCTACCCGTTCGACATGGCCTTCCTGGGCCGGGTCGCGACCCGGATCATCAACGAGGTGAAGGGCATCAACCGGGTGACCTACGACATCACCTCGAAGCCCCCCGGCACGATCGAGTGGGAGTGAGCCGGCCTCCGGTCCGATCCCGCGCCGTCACGGGTTGCAGAGCGCTGGCTCGACCGCCCTCATCGCCGGGCGGAACGCCGCGAGATGCAGCCCGTCGCGCAGGGCCCCGGGCTTGGCGTAGCCGGTGTCGCCGTCGCGCAGGGCCGCGAACGGGTCCGTGAAGACGCAGCCGAGCCGCCCGCAGAGGTCCTGCAACCGGCGCGAGTAGTCCGCGACCGCACCCGCCTCGACCAGCTTGCCGATCTCGCGGCCGACCGGGGGGAGGGCGGTCACCACGACGCGCGGGCTCAAGGCCTGGAGCCGCTTGACGATCGTCTCGGCGGCGGCCTCGAACTGCTCCGTCGGCTTGTGCAGCTGCGGGTTGTTCTTCACCAGGATGTCGTTGGTCCCGATGGTCAGGATCGCGAGCCGGGGATGGACCGCGAATTTCAGGCGCGCGAGGTAGTCCGCGTAGCTGGCCGCGGTCGCGCCGCTGATCCCGCCATTCAGGAACGCGAGGCCGCAGGGCCGCTGGCTCCCGGGCTGCAGCTCCACCTGGGAATCGCCCGCCCAGAACACGTAGCCCGGCGGTGCCTCGTCGAGGCTCACCTGCACGGCGATGAGGCGCATCTCCGCGTAGGCCCGCGCGTCGGCCCCCGGCCGATGGAGGCGCCACCCCGCGAATCCGCCGATGGCGAAAAGGGCGAGCCCGCCGAGAACGAGGAGAACGGCGCGCTTCACGGCTCGGCCCCGGCCCGCTCGACGCGAGCGTCGGGCCGCGCGTCCGTCGTGGCGTAGTAGGGCTTGATGTCGAGGAGCGGCGTGCCGTCGAGGCAGTCGAGCCCGCGCACCCGGAGGGTGTCGCCGTCGCGGCCGAGCAATTCCACGACGGAAAGGGCAATCGGATTGGGGCGAGCGGGCGAGCGCAACGAGAAGGTGCCGCGGGGGCCGTCGGCGTGGCGCGGCCGCTGGATCACGAGGCCGCGGGTCGCCCGGTCCATCCAGTAGAGCAGGATCAGGTGCGTGCAGCCCGTGACGTTGCGCAGGCCGGGGGCGTAGGCCGGATCGACCTCCACGGTGCAGACCGCGTCGGTCTGCAGGCCGTTCTTCGGGCAGTCGGACCGCGTCTGCCAGGGCGTGCGCAGGCGGCCGATGAAGTGGAGGCCCGCGTCGTAGGTCGCGGGCAGGGCGGCCCGCTCTTCGCCGGGACGGGTCCCGAACCCGTCCGCGTCCGCTCCCGCGTCCATTCTCGCGTCCCTGCCGCCTCGCTCCGCGCCGGCCGGCTTGTCGGCCATGTGTCCGCGGCCCGCAACCCCGCATCTCGCCCCCGGGTGGCGCGGGGTGTAGATCCGGCAGCAGCGATGGAGGCGACATGATCGAGCGGGAATTGCGGCCGATGCAGGCGGTGGCGGATGCCGCGACCGCCATCGACCGGCTGGTCGAACTCTACGACGACGCGGCCGGCGCCCTGCGGACCGCCCTCGAGCGCTATCTCGCCGGCGGGCCTCCGCCGGACGCCACGGAGCGGCTCGCCTTCCGCTACCCGGAGCTGCGGATCAGCTACCGCCCGGACGGGCCGCTGCCGCGCGTCCGGCGCGCCACCGCCAAGCTCCAGGCCGCCGGCACCTACGCCACGACGGTCACGCATCCGGGCTTCTTCCGAACCTACCTGACCCGTCAGCTGGAGCCGCTGATCGCCGATTACGGCGTCGCCATCGAGGTCGGCCTGAGCGCCCAGGAGATTCCCTATCCGTACGTTCTGGAGGCCGGGCTGGACGCGCGCGGGCGGACCGTCGACGGCGCCGACCTCGCCACCTACTTCCCGGTCCCGCTCCTCTCGCTCGTGGGCGACGAGATCGCCGACGGGACCTTCGACCAGATCGCGGGGGAGCCGCTGCCCCTGGCGCTGTTCGACGCGGTGCGGGTCGATTACTCGCTCCGGCGCCTGGTCCATTACACCGGCTGCGACTGGCGCGACGTCCAGCCCTGGATCCTGCTCACCAACTATCACCGCTACGTCGACCAGTTCGTCCGCCACGGGCTGGAGCGGCTCGCCTCGGGCGCGGAGGGGTTCGAGCGGCTGGTCCTGCCGGGCGGCGTGTCCGTGAGCCGCGCGGAGGCGGCCGGTGCGGACCCCGCCGCGGTGATCGCGGCGTCCCCCTGGCACCGGCACCAGATGCCGGCCTACCATCTGGTGGCGCGCGACGCCGACGGGACCCAGCAGGGCACGACGCTGGTCAATATCGGTGTCGGGCCGTCGAACGCGAAGACGATCACAGACCACCTCGCCGTCCTGCGTCCGGATTGCTGGCTGATGGTCGGCCATTGCGGCGGCCTGCGGCAGTCGCAGACGATCGGCGACTACGTGCTGGCGCACGCCTATCTTCGCCGCGACCGGATCCTCGACGAGCTCGTCCCGCCGGACGTGCCGGTGCCGGCCCTCGCCGAGGTCCAGGTCGCCCTCCAGGATGCCGCCGCCGCGGTGACGGGCGAGCAGGCCGACGCGCTCAAGCGACGCCTGCGCACCGGCACCGTGGTCACCTACGACGACCGCAACTGGGAACTGCGCTTCAGCCAGGAGCGGCGTCGGATCAACCAGTCCCGGGCGGTTGCGGTGGACATGGAGAGCGGCACCGTCGCCGCCCAGGGCTTCCGCCTGCGCGTGCCCTACGGCGCGCTGCTCTGCGTCTCCGACAAGCCGCTCCACGGCGAGATCAAGCTGCCGGGCGCCGCCAACGCCTTCTACGACCGGGCCGTCTCGGAGCATCTCCAGGTCGGCCTCGCGGCCCTCGACGGGCTGCGGGCGGACCGGCAGGGACTCCACTCGCGCAAGCTGCGCAGCTTCGACGAACCGCCCTTCCGGTGAGGCGATGCGCGGATCACCGTCTCAGCGACCGACTGCCACGCCGTCAGCTATACTCAAGCTTGGATACGACCATTCCGAGCGGTGTTGAGAGGTTAACACACCACTCATCAGGCTGAGCTCTTCCATGACTCGCATCGCACTCGTATCCACTGCCCTGCTGACCGCCGTTGCCTTCGTGCCGGCCGGGGCCGATGCCCGCGGCTTCGGCGGCGGCGGGTTCCACGGGGGCGGCTTCGGCGGAGGCGGCTTCCACGGTGGCGGTTTCGGCGGCGGCTTCCGGGGCGGCAGCGTCGGCGGCGGAGCATTCCGCAACGGGGGCTTCGGCGGCGGTGCCTTCCAGAACGGCGGCGTCGGCGCGGCGCGGCTCGGCGGACCGGGCGGCGGCTTCCGCGGCGCCGGTCTCGGCGCGGCCGGCGTCGGCGGCGTCCGGACCGGCGGCCTTCGGACCGGCGGGCTCAACCAGGCCGGGCGGTACGGCGGGATCGGGAACCGCGGGATCGCGGGTCGCGGCTTCGTCAACCGCGGCTATCACGGCCGGGGCTACGGCCGCGGCGTCGGTTACGGGCTGGCCGGCCTCGGACTCGGCCTCGGCGTCGGTTACGGCCTGGGCGGTGTCGGCTACGGCTACGGCTACGACAATTGCGCCGACACTTACGGCTACGGCGCCTACGACCCGGCCGCCTGCAACGGCTACTACGGCTACGGCTATTGAGCCGGGCGGCGCGGGTCTCGTCCCCGCGGCGCAGCCTCTGAATTGCGCGACGCCCGGCCGGCCTTCGGCCGGGCGTCCTCGCGTGATGCCCTGGCCGGGTCGACCTCCTCGATCCACAGCCTTCGCGGCTGACGAAGGCTCGCTCAATCACTCCCGAATTGCGAACCGTTCCAATCGGACGAGGATGCCGCTTCCGGCGTAGCGTGGTGCGGGGACGAACGCGGTGAGCGGTGAGGGACTGGTTGCGGCGACGGCGGCGCTGCTCGTGCTGTGCATGGGTCTCTGGGCGACCGCCCTCCTGCCCGAGATCGTCACGGCGCTGGCCTTCTTCGGGCTCGCGATGCTGCTGCGGCTCGGTTCCGCCGCCACGGTGTTCTCGGGCTTCTCGTCCTCCGCCTTCTGGCTGGTCCTGTCCGGCATGGTGGTGGGGCAGGGCATGACCCGGACCGGCCTCGGCGCCCGGATGGCGCGGACGCTCGCGCTGCGGCTCTCGGGTTCCTACGGGCGCTTCATCGCCGGGCTGGTGACGCTGAGCTTCCTCATCGCCTTCGTCATGCCGTCGAATCTGGGTCGCATCGCCCTGATGATCCCCGTCACCCTGGCGCTCTGCGACGCCTTCGGCCTCGCGGCCGGCCGGGCGGGGCGGACCGGGGCGGTCCTGGCCGTCGGCCTCGCCACGCCGATCCTGTCGGCGGCGATCCTGCCCGCCAACGTCCCGAACCTCGTCATGGCCGGCTCGGCGGAGCACCTGCTCGGCCTGCACCTCTCGTACCTCTCCTACCTCCTCCTGCACGCCCCGGTCCTGGCCCTTGTGAAGGGCGCGCTGCTGGTCGCCCTCATCGTCCGGCTGTTTCCGGACGATCTGGGTTCCACCGCTCCGATCCTGCCGGTGCTGCCGCCGCTCTCGGCGCCCGAGCGGCGCCTCGCGGTGATCCTCGCCTGCACGCTGGTCCTGTGGATGACCGACAGCCTGCACGGGCTCGCCCCCGCCTGGGTCGGACTCGCCGCGGCCGTCGTCTGCCTGCTACCGCGGATCGGAGTTCTCCCGCCGGAGGCGTTCCAGCAGGTGAACCTGAGGACCTGCTTCTACATCGCGGCGCTGCTCGGCCTCGTCGCCCTGGTCAACGAGACCGGGCTCGGCGAGCGCCTCGGCCACCTCCTGCTGACGGTCGCGCCCCTGGCGCACGACGCGCCGACGCAGAACTTCGCGGTGCTCACCGGGATCGCGACGGTGCTGACCCTCCTCGTCACCGCCAACGGCGCCCCGGCCCTCTACACGGCCCTGGCCGGCGAGATGACGCAGGCGAGCGGCCTGTCACCCTTCGCGGTCGTCTCGCTGCAGGTGATCGGCTACTCGACCCTCTTCTTCCCTTACCAGGCGCCCCCGATCGTGTTCGCCAGCGAGCTCGGCCGGGTCCGCCTCCGGGACGCGACCCGGCTCACGCTGAGCTTCGGAATCCTGTCGCTGCTCGTGGCCGCGCCCCTCGATTACGCGTGGTGGCGCATCCTGGGGCAGCTGAAGTGACAGAATCGGCAAAGTGTCGCCTCGGAGGGCACATTGCGCCGCACCATGGTGGATTGCGGGTTGCCCGCTCAGCCACTAGCGCTACCAGATTAGAGACGGTCCAGTTCGCAGCTGCGAGGCTTCAACCCGATGGCACCCACCGCCCGCCCGACAGTGGCACAGCCGCTATCGCCCCATCTCCAGATCTATCGCTGGACCTGGACGATGGCGATGTCGGTGTTCCACCGCATCACCGGCACCGCGCTCTACGGCGGGACTGCACTCGTCGCGATCTGGCTCGTGGCTCTGGCCTCGGGACCGGCCGGCTACTCTTCCGTGGCCGGGTTCTTCGGCTCGATCTTCGGGCGCCTGATCCTGTTCGTCTACACGTGGATCCTGATGCACCACATGCTCGGCGGCATCCGGCACCTGATCTGGGACACCGGCGTCGGCTTCGACCGGGAGAAGCGCCTCTCGATGGCCCGGCTGACGCTGATCGGCTCGGTGGCCCTCACCCTCGTCATCTGGGCGGTCGCCCTTCTGGTCCGCTGAGGAGGCCGACATGGCTAAGGAAGAGGTCCGGCAGGACACGCGCGTCTCGATCCGCACCCCGCGCGCGCGGGTCAGCGGCCTCGGCGTCTCCCATCACGGCGCCGGCCACTGGTGGCTGCAGCGGCTGACCGCCGTCGCCAACGTCGTGCTGATGCTGAGCTTCGTGGTGATCATCGCCAAGATGGCGGGCCGCGGCTACGCCGAGGCGCGGCTCCTCGTCGCGACCCCCCTGGTCTCGATCCTCCTGATCCTGGCGCTACTGTCGGTCACGGTCCACATGCGCCTCGGCATGCAGGTGATCATCGAGGACTACGTGCACGCGCCGGCGACGAAGATCGCGGCGGTGTTCGCCAACAACGCCTACGCGGTCGTCGTGGCCGTCGCCTGCCTCTACGCGGTCCTGCGCATCGGCTTCGGACAGCCGGCCTGACCCCGCCAACATCGATCTCGAGGAGCCGAACATGGCCGCCAACGGCACCAACGGCAGCGGGCCTGCCTACACCATCCACGATCACGCATTCGACGTCGTGATCGTCGGCGCGGGCGGCGCGGGCCTGCGCGCCACGGTGGGCTGCTCCGAGGCGGGCCTGCGCACCGCCTGCATCACCAAGGTGTTCCCGACTCGCTCGCACACCGTCGCGGCGCAGGGCGGCATCTCGGCCTCTCTCGGCAACATGGGCCCGGACGACTGGCGCTGGCACATGTACGACACCGTGAAGGGGTCGGACTGGCTCGGCGACCAGGACGCCATCGAGTACCTCGTGCGCAACGCGCCGGCCGCCGTCTACGAGCTGGAGCACTGGGGGGTGCCGTTCTCCCGCACGGAGGAGGGCAAGATCTACCAGCGCCCGTTCGGCGGCATGACCACGGATTACGGCAAGGGCACCGCCCAGCGCACCTGCGCGGCGGCCGACCGGACCGGCCACGCCATGCTGCACACCCTCTACGGGCAGGCGGTGAAGAACCAGACCGACTTCTTCATCGAGTACTTCGCCCTCGACCTGATCATGGACGACGAGGGCCGCTGCCGCGGCGTCATCGCCCTGGATCAGGCCACCGGCGAGATCCACCGCTTCCGCGCCCAGATGACCATCCTGGCGACCGGCGGCTACGGCCGCGCCTATTTCTCGGCGACCTCCGCCCATACCTGCACGGGCGACGGCAACGCCATGGTGCTGCGCGCCGGCCTGCCTTTGCAGGACATGGAGTTCGTGCAGTTCCACCCGACCGGGATCTACGGCGCGGGCTGCCTGATCACGGAAGGCTCCCGCGGCGAGGGCGGCTACCTCACCAATTCCGAGGGCGAGCGCTTCATGGAGCGCTACGCGCCGTCGGCGAAGGACCTCGCCTCGCGCGACGTCGTCTCGCGCTCCATGACCATGGAGATCCGCGACGGCCGCGGCGTCGGCAAGAACAAGGACCACATCTACCTGCACCTCGATCACCTGGACCCGAAGATCCTGCACGAGCGCCTGCCCGGCATCTCGGAATCCGCGCGGATCTTCGCGGGCGTCGACGTGACCAAGGAGCCGATCCCGGTCATCCCGACCGTCCACTACAACATGGGCGGCATCCCCACGAACTACCACGGCGAGGTGCTGACGCTGCGCGACGGCAACCCCGACACGGTGGTTCCGGGCCTGATGGCGATCGGCGAGGCGGCCTGCGTCTCCGTCCACGGTGCTAACCGCCTGGGCTCGAACTCGCTGATCGACCTCGTCGTCTTCGGCCGCGCCGCCGGCAAGCGCTGCGCCGAGATCGTCGAGCCGAACGGCCGGGCCATGGAACTGCCGAAGGGCGCGACCGACAAGGCGCTCGAGCGCCTCGACCGCTTCCGCTACGCCAACGGCTCCACGCCGACCGCGGAGCTTCGCGCCGAGATGCAGAAGACGATGCAGAACAACTGCGCCGTGTTCCGCACCGGCGAGGTGCTCGAAGAGGGCAAGGGCCTGATCCACAAGGTCTGGAACGCCGCCGCCGACGTGAAGGTCACCGACCGCTCGCTGGTCTGGAACACCGATCTCCTCGAGACCCTGGAGTTCGACAACCTGATCGGCCAGGCGGTGGTGACGATGGAATCGGCCGCCAACCGCACCGAGTCCCGCGGCGCCCACGCGCGCGAGGATTTCCCGGACCGCGACGACAAGGACTGGATGAAGCATACCCTGTCCTGGCTCGACGAGGGCCGGCATCAGGTGAACATCGATTATCGCCCGGTCCACACCTATACGATGTCGAACGAGATCCAGTATATCGAGCCCAAGGCCCGCGTGTACTGATCCCCAACTCTGCACCACGACTGCGGCGGCGGGGCCTCGCCCCTCCGGCCGCCGCGTCCTGCTCCAGCGGAAGCCGTCGAGAACCATGGCTCAGTTCAACCTTCCGAAGAACTCGCAGATCACGCAGGGGAAGTCCTGGCCGGCCCCGCCCGGCGCCAGGAACCTGCAGACCTTCAAGATCTACCGCTGGAACCCGGATGACGGGGCCAATCCGCGGATCGACACCTATCAGGTCGATCGCGAGGATTGCGGCCCGATGGTCCTCGACGCGCTGCTGTGGATCAAGAACAAGGTCGACTCGACGCTGGTGTTCCGCCGGTCCTGCCGCGAGGGCATCTGCGGCTCCTGCGCGATGAATATCGAGGGGCAGAACGCGCTCGCCTGCACGATGGGCATCGACGAGTGCAAGAGCCCCGACAACGCCCTGCCGGTCATGACCCGCAAGGACAAGGACGGGGCGATCCGGATCTACCCGCTGCCGCACATGCCGGTCCTGAAGGACCTCGTGCCGGACCTGACGAACTTCTACGCCCAGCACGCCGCCATCGAGCCCTGGCTCCAGACCGAGACGCCGGCCCCTGAGAAGGAGTGGCGCCAGACGCCGGAGGACCGCTCCCGCCTCGACGGACTCTACGAGTGCATCCTGTGCGCGTGCTGCACCACGTCGTGCCCGAGCTACTGGTGGAACGGCGACAAGTTCCTCGGCCCGGCAGCCCTGCTCCAGGCCTATCGCTGGCTGATCGACTCGCGCGACGAGAACACCGGCCACCGCCTCGACGGGCTGCACGACCCGTTCCGGCTGTACCGCTGCCACACGATCATGAACTGCGCCAATACCTGCCCGAAGAGCCTGAATCCGGCGAAGGCCATCGCCGAGATCAAGAAGATGATGGTCGAGCGCACGCTCTGATTGCAGAGAGCCGCCGTGTGTTGAGGCCTGGGGGCCACACTCGGCCGAAAAGGCCGGCTCTCCGCAGCGGAGTCGGCCCGGGCTGAGAGCGCCGCCTTGCGGTCAGCGCAATTGGCACGGAGTCAGGGTCGAAGCGCCTCCGCGCCCTCAATCCTGACCCGAAGTGGACCGATGCTGCGCCCGAGCCTGTCGACGTTCGCCGTTCTCTGCCTGAGCGCCAGCCTCGGCGCCTGCGCCTCGAGCCGCCTCGACGGGCCGCGCACCCGGGGCCCGTCGCCCCAGGCGTCCCTCGACACCGTGCCGGCCATGCCGTCGGGCACCGTGACGGCGGCCCCGCTGGCGCCGCCGCCCGGCGCCGCGGCTAGCCCCGACGCGCCGCCCCCGCCCGGAGCCCAGGCGTCCGCGACGCCGCCCGGCGGACCGACCGTGATCGCCGAGCCGGTCGCGCCCCCGCCGCCGCCGCCGCCGGTCGCCACGGGCGGCCGCTCCTCGGTGGTCGGCAGCTGGGATGCCCGGGACGCCACCGGGGCGAACTGCAAGGTCACGCTCTCGAGCACGCCGGCCCTCGACCTCTACCGGGCGACGGCCTCGGGCTGCGCCAACAAGGATCTGGCGCGGGTCTCGGCCTGGGACTTCCGCGACGGCGAGGTCTACCTGTATCAGCCGGGCGGCTCGGTGGCGGCGCGGCTGCGCCAGGGCGGCGGCGGCCTGGAAGGCGCCCTGACCAAGTCCGGCGCGGCCCTCGCCCTGAACCGCTGACGCCGGGCGGCGCGACCACGCCGCGCGGTTGGCACCCGGCGGGAGGCGCTTACATGAGGGGCTCCCGCCGCGTCACGCCCCCGTACACATGTTCCTCGATTGGCTCGAACGCCGCGTCGACCCCTTCGCGCCCTTCGACGAGGCGCGGATGCCGCCGCGGTCGGTGCTCGGTTTCGCCTGGTTCTACCTGCGCCCGATCCGCGCCGCCCTGGCGGCCCTGTTCGTCATCGCGGTGATCGCCGGCACGGTCGAGGCCTCCCTCTACCTCGTGATGCGCTGGTTCATCGACCTGCTCGGCTCGGCCGACCGGGCGACGGTCCTGTCGGACCACGCGGGCGAGCTCGGGCTGGTGGTGCTGTTGATCGCCGTGGTGCGACCGTTGTCGATCTGGGCCCACGAGGTCCTGTCCAACCAGCTCGTCGTGCCGCAATCGACGAGCCAGATCCGCTGGCGGGCGCATCTCTACACCCTCGGGCACGCGCTCTCGTATTTCCAGGGCGACTTCTCGGGGCGTCTGGCCAACCGCGTCGTCCAGGTGGGCCCGGCGGTGCGGGAGCTCGCCGTCGTCTTCATCGACACGCTCCTGTACGTGGCAATCTACGCGATCACCGCGGTCGGACTGTTCAGCGCGATCTCGCCGTGGCTCGCCGTCCCGGTCCTGCTCTGGATCGCTGCCTACGCGGCCCTGACCGCGTGGTTCGTGCCCCGGGCCCGGGCGCGCTCGCACAGGACCGCCGACACCCGCTCGACGCTGATCGGCCGCATCGTCGACAGCTACACCAACATCCTCACGGTGAAGCTCTTCGCCCGCGACCGCGAGGAGAGGGCCGCCGTTCAGGACGCCGTGGAGGTCCACACCGCCGCCTATCTCCACCAGTTCCGGCTGGTGACGCTGACCACCAGTCTCCTCGGCCTGCTCAACAGCACCCTCCTGATCGCCACCGGCGCGGCCTGCCTCGTCCTGTGGCGCGACGGCGGCATGACAACCGGCGAGGCGTCGGCGGGACTCGCCCTGGTCCTGCGCCTCATCGCCATGTCGGGCTGGGTCATGCAGACCGTGCGCGGCGTCTTCGAGAACGTCGGCGTGGTCCAGGAGAGCATGCAGACGATGGCCCGGCCGCACGCCCTCGTCGACGCGCCGGACGCGCGGACGCTCGCCGTCACCGGCGGCGAGATCCGGTTCGAGGAGGTCGGCTTCCACTACGGGCGCGGCGACGCCACCGTCATCGAGGATTTCTCCCTGACGATTCGCCCGGGCGAGAAGGTCGGGCTGGTGGGCGTCAGCGGCGCCGGCAAGTCGACCCTGGCGGGGCTGCTCCTGCGGCTCTACGACGTGGAGAGCGGGCGCATCCTGGTGGACGGTCAGGACATCGCGACGGTGACCCAGCAATCCCTGCGCGAGGCCATCGCGATGGTCAGCCAGGACACGTCGCTGCTGCACCGCTCCATCCGCGACAACATCGCCTACGGCCGTCCCGGCGCGACCCAGGCGGACATCGAGCGGGCCGCCCGCCTCGCCCACGCGGACGGGTTCATCGCCGATCTCGTCGACCACAAGGGGCGGCGCGGCTACGACGCCCAGGTCGGCGAGCGCGGCGTCAAGCTGTCGGGCGGGCAGCGGCAGCGCATCGCCATCGCCCGCGTCATGCTGAAGGACGCGCCGATCCTCATCCTCGACGAGGCGACGTCGGCCCTCGACAGCCAGGTCGAGGCGGCGATCCAGGACTCGCTCGACACGCTGATGGCCGGCAAGACCGTGCTGGCGATCGCGCACCGCCTGTCGACCATCGCGGCCCTCGATCGCCTGGTGGTGATCGACCGCGGACGGATCATCGAGGAGGGGACGCATGCCGAGCTGGTCGCAGCCGGTGGCGTCTATGCGGGCCTGTGGTCGCGCCAGTCGGGCGGTTTCCTCGACGACGGGACGGCCCGGTACGACAGCGCCGTGGCCTGAACGCCGGCGCGGCGCGGTTGCCGGCAACATACCGCTACGATTGAGGGGCGACCTTATCGCCGCGCCGCACACTGCGGCTTGACTCGGGGGCGGCAGACGGTCTCATTGCTCAGATTAGAACCATAATGCTTTGTTCCCGGGACGAGCCGGGACGAGGGCACCTGCGGCCCTGACGCCGACGCATGGAGTTCCGAACCTTGGCGAACACATCAGCCGCCGCTCCCGCGGTCTCTGGTCATGAGGGCAGCCGCCGCGACTTCCTGTTCCTGGCGACCGGCGCCGGGCTGGCGGTCGGGGCGGGTGCCGTCGTCTGGCCGCTGATCTCTTCCATGGCGCCCGACGCCGACACGATCGCCGCCGGCGCGCCGATCGAGGTCGACCTGACGCCCATCCAGGACGGCCAGATCGTCAACGTCTTCTGGCGCGGCAAGCTGATCTTCGTGCGCAAGCTGACCGCCAAGGAAGTGACCGACATGAGAGCGGTCCCCCTCTCGGCGATGATCGACCCGGCCGCTTTCCCGACCCGGGTGAAGAGCGGCCACGACCAGTGGCTCGTCGTGTACGGCAACTGCACGCATCTCGGCTGCGTGCCGATCGGTCACCAGGGCAATTTCGAGGGCTGGGCCTGCCCGTGTCACGGCTCGCAATTCGACGCGGTGGGCCGCGTGCGCCACGGACCGGCGCCCATCAACCTGCCGATCCCGCCCTACGCCTTCCAGACGGATACCAAGATCCGGATCGGCGAAGGCGGCAAGGAAGCGGCCTGAGGAGGACGGAAGCATGAGCGGAACGGCCAGCACCTACGTCCCCAAGAGCCGCGTAGCCAAATGGTTCGAGGCGCGCCTACCCATCGCCGGGCTGGTGCACTCGTCCTTCATTGCCTACCCGGTTCCGCGGAACCTCAACTACTTCTGGACCTTCGGGGCGATCCTCGCGGCCTTCCTGGGGATCCAGATCATCACCGGCGTGTGGCTGGCGATGCACTATGAGCCTTCGGCGACGGGTGCCTTCACCTCCGTCGAGAAGATCATGCGCGACGTGAACTACGGCTGGCTGCTGCGCTACGCGCACGCCAACGGCGCCTCGATGTTCTTCGTGGCCGTCTATGTCCACATGTTCCGCGCCCTCTATTACGGGTCGTACAAGGCGCCGCGCGAGGTGCTCTACATCCTCGGCGTCGTCATCTACCTCCTGATGATGGCGACCGCCTTCCTCGGCTACACCCTGCCGTGGGGCCAGATGAGCTTCTGGGGCGCCACCGTCATCACCAACATCCTGGCGGCCATCCCGGTGGTCGGCGACACGATCCAGACCCTGCTCTGGGGCGGCTACTCGGTGGGCAACCCGACCGTGAACCGCTTCTTCTCTCTGCACTACCTGCTGCCCTGGATGATCGCCGGCGTCGTGATCCTGCACGTCTGGGCGCTGCACGTGACCGGCCAGAACAACCCGGCCGGCATCCCGATCAAGTCGGGTAAGGACGCGGTGCCGTTCACGCCCTACGCGACGGTCAAGGACGTGTTCGCCACCTGCGTGTTCATGATCCTGTTCGCGTGGTTCCTGTTCTACCAGCCGAACTTCCTCGGCCACGCCGACAACTACATCCAGGCGAACCCGGCGGTGACGCCCGCGCACATCGTGCCGGAATGGTACTTCCTGCCGTTCTACGCGATCCTGCGCGCGGTCCCGAGCAAGCTCGGCGGCGTCATCCTGATGTTCTCGGCGGTGATCATCCTGGCCTTCGCGCCGTGGCTGGACACGTCGCGGATCCGCTCGTGCAACTACCGGCCGATCTACCGCCAGTTCTTCTGGGTGTTCATCGGCGCCACGCTGCTCCTCGGCTGGCTGGGCTCGCAGCCCCCGGAGGGTGGCTACGTGCTCGCCGCGCAGGTCTGCACCGCCTACTACTTCGCGCACTTCCTGATCGTCATGCCGCTCTGCGGCCTGTTCGAGACGCCGAAGAAGCTGCCGGGCTCGATCCTCGAGAGCGTGACCGGACCGGGCAAGCAGGTGAGCGGATCCGGCATGCCCGCGGGCGCCGCCGCCGCTCCGACCACCAAAGGCTGACGGGCCGACGACAGGACCATGATGATGACCCGCGTCCTCTCGACGACCGCCGCGGCCGCCCTGGCGGCCCTGCTGATCGGCGCCGTGCCGGTCTCCGCCCAGGAAGGGCATGGCGGGCCGATCCCGGCCCGCGTGAACTGGAGCTTCGCCGGCGTGTTCGGCCGCTTCGACACCGCGCAGCTGCAGCGCGGCTTCCAGGTCTACAAGGAGGTCTGCTCGGCCTGCCACTCGATGAAGCTGGTCTCCTTCCGCAACCTCGCGCAGGAAGGCGGGCCGGACTTCTCGGCCGGGCAGGTCAAGGCGCTGGCCGCGACCTACCAGGTGAAGGACGGGCCGAACGACGCCGGCGACATGTTCGAGCGGCCGGGCCGGCCGGCCGACACCTTCCCGCCGCCCTTCCCGAACGACCAGGCGGCGGCCGCGGCCAACGGCGGCAAGGCCCCGCCGGACTTCTCGGTGATCGCCAAGGCCCGGACCTTCTCCCGCGGCTCGCTGTACTTCCTGACCGACTGGCTGCCCTTCGTCGGCTACTCGGAGCAGGGGCCGGACTACATCCACGCCCTGATCAACGGCTACGAGGATCCGCCGAAGGACTTCGCGCTGCCGGAAGGCGGCCACTACAACAAGTACTATCCCGGCCACATCATCGCGATGCCGCCGCCGATCACCGACGGGCAGGTCTCCTACCCGAAGAACGACCAGGGCCAGCCGGTCGTGCCCGAGACGGTCGACCAGTACGGCAAGGACGTTGCGGCCTTCCTGATGTGGGCGGCCGAGCCGCACATGATGGACCGCAAGGCCCTGGGTTTCCGGGTGATCCTGTTCCTGATCATCCTGTCGGGCCTGCTCTACTACGTGAAGAAGAAGATCTGGGCCGATGTCGGCGGGGAGGTTCACGGCCTCCAGCCGGAGCTTCACAAGACCTACTGAACCGGCCGGATCGGGTCGCAGTTCGGATGGGCCTCCATCGGGAGGCCCATCTTTTTTTTGGCCGGCGCTCCATGCTACCGCTCGCCCGCCGCGACGGTCCGCCTTCCGACACGGCCCGTCACCGGCACCACCTCGTCCCGGGGTGACCGCGTCAGCGGGTCTCGGAGGAGGGCTTCAGGGATCAGAGCGGCTTCGGGCGGTCTCCTTCGAGGCCTCCGCATGGCTCCGGCTCCTCGCGACGAGGTGCCGGGTGGGCAGGCCGCGCTGCCGAGGCGTCGCGCGTTGAGGGAGTCCGGCATGAGCGCAGCGGTACTGGGAGTCATGGGTGGCTCCGGCGTCTACGACTTGCCGGGGCTCGAGGATGTCCGCGAGGAGCGCGTCGCGTCGCCTTGGGGCGAGCCCTCGGACGCCCTGCGCACCGGACGGATCGGCGACACCAAGGTCGTGTTCCTGGCCCGCCACGGACGGGGACACCGGCTCTCGCCGTCGGGCATCAATTACCGCGCCAATATCGACGTCCTGAAGCGGGCCGGCGTCACCGATCTCGTCGCCCTCTCGGCCTGCGGCTCGTTCCGCGAGGAGCTGCCGCCGGGCCTCTTCGTGCTCGTCGACCAGTTCGTCGACCGGACCCACGGGCGCGCCTCGTCGTTCTTCGGCGACGGTTGCGTCGCCCACGTCTCCCTCGCCCATCCGGTCGGCCCCGGCCTACAGGCGCGGATCGCCCAGGCCGCGAAGGCCGAGGACATCGCGGTCCATCGCGGCGGCACCTATGTCTGCATGGAGGGGCCGCAATTCTCGTCTCTAGCGGAATCCCGCGCCTACAAGGCCCAGGGCTTCGACGTGATCGGGATGACCAACATGCCCGAGGCCAAGCTCGCGCGCGAGGCGGAGATCACCTACGCGACGATCGCGATGGTGACCGACTACGATTGCTGGCACCCCGGCCACGACGCGGTCGACGTCGCTTCGGTGATCGCGGTCGCCCGGGCCAATGCCGACAAGGCGGCGCGGCTCGTGGCCCGTCTCGCCCGCGACTTTCCGGCCGTGCGCGAGCCGTGCCCGGCGGGCTCGCACCGGGCGCTCGACGGCGCGATCATGACGGCGCCCGCGGTCCGGGACCCGGCTCTGCTCGCCAAGCTCGACGCCGTGGCGGGGCGGGTCCTCAACGGGTAGCCGGCCGCCCTTTCCAATCCGCGGCGAGTCCCTCTAGAAGGCGCGGGCGGCCCCGGCCGCCCCCGACGCGAAGTCCAGACCGAAATGCGCAGCGCCTCCATCAGCCGGAAGACCGCGGAGACCGATATCGCGGTCACCGTCAATCTCGACGGGACCGGGCGGTCGACGATCGCCACCGGCATCGGTTTCCTCGACCACATGCTGGATCTGCTGGCGCGGCACGCCCTGTTCGACCTGGACGTGAAGGTCGACGGCGACCTGCATATCGACCAGCACCACTCGGCAGAGGATTGCGGCATCGCCCTGGGGCAGGCCTTCGCCAATGCGCTCGGCGACAAGCGCGGGGTCACGCGCTACGCCGACATCCACCTGCCGATGGACGAGGCGCTGACCCGGGTCTGCGTCGACATCTCCGGCCGGCCCTTCCTCGTGTTCCGCACCACCTTCCGGGTGGAGAAGATCGGCAATTTCGACACCGAGCTGGTCCGCGAGTGGTTCCAGGCCTTCGCGATGAATGCCGGCCTGACCCTGCACGTCGAGACCCTCTACGGCGACAACGCCCACCACATCGCGGAGAGCTGCTACAAGGGGCTGGCCCGCGCCTTGCGGAAGGCCGTGGCGATCGATCCGCGGGAGGAGGGGCGCGTTCCCTCCACCAAGGGCTCCCTCTAAGACCCGTTGTCGTCGGGCGCCAGGATCGGTCACGCGGCCGTCGCGGCGCACGCTGTCGGAGTTTCGCGATGCGGATGCGCAGCTACACGCTCCACCTGCCGGCCGATGCCCGGCCGGGCGAGTCGGTCGGGCTCGACCGGGCTCTGCTGGTGCGGGACGGCTTCTCGTGGCCGGCCTTCGCCTTCACGGTCCTGTGGTTCCTGTTCCACCGCCTCTGGCTCGCCGCCCTGCTCGTCCTCGTCGGCCTCGTGGCGCTGGCCGCGGCCGGTATCGCCCTCGGGCTGCCGGCCGGCGCCGGCCTGATCGTCACCCTGCTGGCCGCCTGGCTGATCGGCCTCGAGGCCTCGAGCCTGCGCCGCTGGACCCTCGCCCGGCGCGGCTGGCCGGCGCGCGACGCCGTGATCGCCGCGACGCCCGAGGAAGCGGAGGCCCGCGCCCTGAACCGCTGGCTCGGGGCGAGCCCGACCGCGCCGCGGGCCCCGTTCCCGAGCGGCCCCAGCCGGCGGACCGAGCCGGTTATCGGGCTGTTCCCCGCCCAGGAAGGCGCCCGGTGAGTTCCCGGGCGAGACGCGCATGACCACCGAGACCGTCGCGATCATCGATTACGGATCGGGCAACCTCCACTCCGCCGCCAAGGCCTTCGAGCGCGCCGCCCGCGAGAGCGGGCGCGACGCGCGGATCTGCCTGACCTCGGACCCCGACGTTGTGGCCGCCGCCGACCGCGTCGTGCTGCCCGGCGTCGGCGCCTTCGCGGATTGCCGCCGCGGGCTCGACGCCGTCCCCGGCATGGTCGAGGCGATGACGCGGGTCGCCCACGGGGCCGGCCGCCCGTTCCTCGGGATCTGCGTGGGCATGCAACTCCTGGCGAGCCGCGGGCTCGAGTACGCGACCACGGCGGGCCTCGGCTGGATCCCCGGCGATGTCGGCCCGATCCGGCCGTCGGACCCGGCCCTGAAGGTCCCCCACATGGGCTGGAACACCCTGCGGACCGAGCGCGACCACCCGCTGCTCGCCGGCATCCCCACCGGCGAGGACGGGCTGCACGCCTACTTCGTGCACAGTTACGCGCTGAACGCGGAGCGCCCGGACGACGTGGTGGCGCGCGCCGAGTACGGCGGCCCGGTCACCGCCCTCGTCGCCCGCGACAACGTGGCCGGCACGCAGTTCCACCCCGAGAAGAGCCAGCGGCTGGGCCTCGCGCTCATCGCCAACTTCCTGAACTGGCGCCCGTGAGCGCCGTTCGACCCAGGCAAGAAGGACGGAAGCGCCCGTGATCCTGTACCCGGCGATCGACCTGAAAGAGGGGCGTTGCGTCCGCCTCATCCAGGGGGACATGGCGCAGGCCAAGGTCTTCGGCGACGATCCGGCCGCGCAGGCCGCGACCTTCGAGGCGCAGGGGTTCTCCTGGCTCCACGTGGTCGACCTCGACGGCGCGTTCGCGGGGGCGCCGCGGAACGCGGAGGCGGTGGACGCGATCCTCGCGCGGGTGACGATCCCGGTCCAGCTCGGCGGCGGGATCCGCGAGATGAAGACGCTGGAGGGCTGGCTGAGCAAGGGCGTCGCCCGCGCGATCATCGGCACCGCCGCGGTGCGCGATCCCGGCTTCGTCCGGGAGGCCGCCCGCAAGTATCCCGGGAAGATCGCGGTCGGCATCGACGCCAAGGACGGCCGCGTCGCCGTCGAGGGCTGGGCCCAGACTTCCAGCATGACCGCGGAGGAGCTGGGGCGCCGGTTCGAGGACGCGGGCGTCGCGGCGATCATCTACACCGACATCGCCCGCGACGGGATCCTGAAGGGGCTCAACGTCGAGATGACCCTGGCGCTCGCCCAGGCCGTGCGCATCCCGGTGATCGCCTCGGGCGGCCTCGCGTCGATCGACGACGTCCACCGCCTGCTGCAGCCGGACTGCACCCTGATCGCGGGCGCCATCACAGGCCGGGCACTCTACGACGGCCGCATCGATCCGGAGGCGGCCCTGGCCGCGATCGCTGCGGCGCGCGGCCCGGCGGCGTGATATCCAGAGGCTCGCGACATGAGACGCCGCCCGTGCTGAAGACCCGCATCATCCCCTGCCTCGACGTGAAGGACGGGCGCGTCGTGAAGGGCGTGCGCTTCGAGGGCCTGCGCGACGCCGGCGATCCCGTCGAGGCCGCCAAGGTCTACGACGCGGCCGGCGCCGACGAGCTGTGCTTCCTCGACATCACCGCGAGCCGCGAGGCCCGCGGCACCCTGCTCGACATCGTCAGCCGGACCGCCGAGGCCTGCTTCATGCCGCTCACCGTCGGCGGCGGCGTGCGCACCGTCGAGGACGTGCGCGCGCTGCTGCTCGCCGGTGCCGACAAGGTCGCGATCAACACCGCGGCCGTGAAGGATCCCGACCTCGTGGCCCGGGCCGCCGAGAAGTTCGGCGCGCAGTGCATCGTGGTGGCGATCGACGCCAAGCGCGTCTCGCCCCCCGGCGCGCCGGCCGCCTGGGAGATCTTCACCCATGGCGGCCGCGACCCGACCGGGATCGACGCCGTGGCCTTCGCGCGGCTGGTGGCCGACAAGGGCGCCGGCGAGCTGCTCGTGACCTCCATGGACAAGGACGGGACGCGCTCCGGTTACGACCTTGCCCTCACGCGGGCGATCAGCGACGCCGTCACCGTGCCGGTGATCGCCTCGGGCGGCGTCGGCGGGCTCGACGACCTCGTGGCCGGCGTGGCCGAGGGCGGCGCCAGCGCCGTGCTGGCGGCCTCCATCTTCCATTTCGGCCAGGCGAGCGTCGCCGAGGCGAAGGCGCACATGGCGGCGGCCGGCCTCGCCATGCGCCTCGACGGCCCGGCCTCTTCCGCGAGGGCGCCCCTGTGAGCAGCTACCTTCTGGCGAACGCTAACCTCCTCGATCCCGCGACCGGCCGCGAGACCGCCGGCGCGGTGCTGGTGCGGGACGGCCGCATCGCCGACATCGCCGCCGGCGCGGCGCCGGGCGCCCCGGCCGACGCGAAGCGCGTCGACTGCGCCGGCCGCGTGCTGACCCCCGGGCTGATCGACATGCGCGCCTTCGTGGGCGAGCCGGGAGCCGAGCACCGCGAGACCCTGGCCTCGGCGAGCGCCGCGGCGGCCGCGGGCGGCGTCACGACGCTCGTCTGCATGCCCGACACCAACCCGGTGATCGACGAGCCGGCCATCGTCGATTTCGTGCTCCGCCGCGCCCGCGACACGGCGAGCGTCAACGTCCTGCCGGCGGCCGCCATCACCAAGGGGCTGGCCGGCCGGGAGATGACCGAGTTCGGCCTGCTCAAGGAGGCCGGCGCGGTCGCGTTCACCGACGGGCTCCGGGCCGTGGCCAACGCGCAGGTGCTGCGCCGTGCCCTGACTTACGCCCGGGATTTCGACGCGCTGATCGTGCAGCACGTGGAGGAATCCGCCCTCGTCGCCGAGGGCGTCATGAACGAGGGCGAGCTCGCCTCGCGCCTCGGGCTCATGGGCATCCCCCGCGAGGCCGAGACCGTGATGCTGGAGCGGGACATCCGACTCGTCCGGCTGACCGGCGCCCGCTACCACGCGGCGATGATCTCCTGCGCCGATTCGGTCGACATCGTCCGGCGCGCCAAGCAGGACGGCCTGCCGGTGACCTGCGGCGTCTCGGTGAACAACCTCGTCCTCAACGAGAACGACATCGGCCATTACCGCACCTTCTGCCGGCTCTCGCCGCCCCTGCGCCACGAGACCGACCGTCAGGCGGTGGTGCGCGCCCTCGACGAGGGCGTGATCGACGTTGTGGTGTCCGACCACAATCCGCAGGACGTGGAGACCAAGCGCCTGCCCTTCGCCGAGGCGGCGGACGGGGCCCTCGGCATCGAGACGCTGCTCGGCGCCGCCATGCGACTCGTCCATACCGGCGACCTCGCGCTGCCCAAGCTCGTCGCCGCGCTGACCGTGAACCCGGCGCGGATCCTCGGCCGCGAGGCCGGCCGGCTGGCGGTCGGCGCTCCCGCCGACCTGGTGCTGATCGATCCCGATCTGCCCTACGTCCTCGACAAGCGCCGGCTGAAGTCGCGCTCGAAGAACTCCCCCTTCGACGAGGCGCGCCTCCAGGGCGCGGCGGTGCTGACGCTGGTCGGCGGCCGGATCGTCCACGCGGTCGACGACCTCGCGGCCGCCGCATGATACCGCCGGATCTCGCCACCCCGGCCGCCCTCGGCGGCCTCGCCCTCGGCTACGCCCTGGGCTCCATCCCGTTCGGGCTGATCCTCACGAAGTTCGCCGGCCTCGGCGACGTCCGGGCGATTGGCTCCGGGAATATCGGCGCCACCAACGTGCTCCGCACCGGCCGCAAGGGCCTCGCCGCGGCGACCCTGCTGGGCGACGCCCTCAAGGGCACGGCGGCCGTCCTCATCGCGCGCCAGCTGGGTGAGGGCCCGGCGCTCGCGGCCGGGCTCGGCGCCTTCCTCGGCCACCTCTTCCCGGTCTGGCTGGGCTTCAAGGGCGGCAAGGGCGTCGCGACCTTCATCGGCGTGCTCCTCGCCTTCAGCCCGCCCGCCCTCGCGGCGTTCGCGGCGATCTGGCTCGGGCTCGCCTTCGCGCTCAAGTACTCGTCGCTGGCGGCGCTCGCCGCCTCGGCGGCCACTCCCCTCGTCCTCTGGATGCTCGGCGCCCCGACGCAGGCGTTGCTGTTCCTACTGCTCGGCCTGCTGCTATGGTGGAAGCACGCGCCCAACATCCGCCGACTCGCGTCCGGCACCGAGGGGCGCATCGGCCAGAAGGGCTGAGTGCCGGCGCGCCGCGCCGACCTTCGGGCAGGTGTGGGGGTGTTGGATGCAGCTCACCGAAGCCCAGCGGCTCGACTGGCTGCGGCTGATCCGGACCGAGGGCGTCGGCCCCCGCACCTTCCGGAGGCTCGTGAACCGGTTCGGCGGCGCGGCCGCCGCCCTCGACGCCCTGCCGGAGCTCACCGGCCGCCAGGGACGGCGGATCGTACCGCTCGCCCGCGCTGAGGCCGAGGCCGAGATCGCGGCCCTGGCCCGCCTCGGCGGGCGGCTGATCGCCAGCGGCGAGGCGGAATACCCGCGTCTCCTCGCGCAGGTCGACGCGGCGCCGCCGCTCCTGGCCGTGCGCGGCGCCCCGATCCTCAACCGGCCCGCCGCCGCTCTCGTCGGCTCGCGGAATGCCTCGTCGGCGGGGCTCGCCTTCACCGAGCGGCTCGCCCGCGGCCTCGGCGAGGCCGGCCTGACAATCGTCTCCGGCCTCGCCCGCGGGATCGACGCGCGCGCTCACAGGGCGAGCCTGCGCACCGGCACGATCGCCGTCATGGCCGGCGGCCAGGACCGGATCTACCCTGCGAGCCACGGAAGCCTGGTCGAGGCCATCCTGGCGGAGGGCGGCGCGGTCCTCGCGGAGATGCCGATGGGCTGGGAGCCCCGGGGGCGGGACTTCCCGAGGCGCAACCGGATCATCTCGGGCCTGTCCTACGGGACGGTGGTGGTGGAGGCCGCCCGCCGCTCCGGCTCGCTGATCACGGCGCGCTACGCCCTGGAGCAGAACCGGGAGGTGTTCGCGGTGCCCGGCTCGCCCCTCGACCCGCGCGCCGAGGGCACCAACGACCTGATCCGCCAGGGCGCCACCCTGGTCTCCGAGATGGACCACGTTCTGGAGGTGCTGGGACCGATCATCGAGCGCGGCCCGGATGCCGAGGCGGCACCGGCGCGCGGGCGGCCGGACCTCGCCGAGCAGCCGGATTTCTGGGACGAGATCGCGCTCGACGCGGCTCTCGACCCGGGACCGGAGCGAGCCTACGGCGCGTCCGCCGACGATCCCGCGCGCGACGACCCGCCGCGCGAGGCGGTGGACGACCGGGCGCGGATCGTGGCCCTGCTCGGCCCGAGCCCGGTCGGCACCGACGAGCTGGCGCGGAGCGCCGGGGTCGGTGCCCGGACCGTGCAGAGCGTGCTGCTGGAACTGGAGCTCGACGGACGGATCGAGCGCCACGGCAGCGGCACCGTCTCGCTGGTCAGCCGCTGAGGGACCCGTCCTCGGGATCGTCGTCCGCGTCGGCGTCCGCGAGGTTGCGCATGACGTCGAGGCAGCCCTGGAGGATGTAGGCGGCGGCGAGCTTGTCGACGAGCGCGCCGCGCCGCGCCCGCGAGGCGTCGGCCTCGATCAGCGCGCGGGTGACCACGGCGGTGGAGAGTCGCTCGTCGAAGAAGACGTGGGGGAGGGGGAGGATCGGCGCGAGGTTGCGCATGAAGGCGCGGGTCGACTGCACCCGCGGCCCCTCGCTCCCGTCCATGTTGAGCGGCAGCCCGACGACGAGGCCGCCGACCGCGTGCTGCCGGCACAGGGCGGCGAGCCGCTGCGCGTCGGGAGTGAACTTCACCCGGCGGATCGTCTCGAGCGGCGTCGCGATCTGGCGGCCGAGATCCGACAGGGCGAGGCCGATCGTCTTGGTGCCGAGATCGATGCCGATCAGGCGGGCGCCGCCGCGGGACTCGGCCGCGAAGGCGCGGATCGCGTCGAAGTTCATGACTCCGCCCGCGCGGTGCGCGCGAGGGTGGCCTCGGTGACGCCCTCGAACCGGGCGGGGAGGGGCTCCGAGCCCGGTCCCAGGACCAGGGCCGCGGACGGCGCCGTGACCCGGGTGAAGAAGTCGTCGAGGCTCTCGCCGCCGAAGCGCACCGTCTCCAGGTCGGGCGCCAGAAGCCAGACGTCGTACTCCCCGTCGGTCCCGGCGACGTCCCAGAACAGGAAGCTGCCGTCCTCGCCCGCGCCGAAGAAGCAGGCGCGCTCGACGATGCCGGCGTCGCCGCCCTCGACGTCGAATCGGTGCGGCTCCGCCCCGTCCTCCAGCATGGCGACGGCGGCGCCGACGCTGTGGGCGATGAGGGCCGCCTGGCTCACCAGATCGCAGGCCTCGAACGGTGCCGGCACGGCGACGCGGAACTGCCCGCCCGCGAGGCCGACGCCGCAGGTCCGGCAGAAGTCGCGATAGGAGGCCGGCAGGGCGAAGCCCAGCGCCTCCGCCGCCCGATCGAGGGCCGCCGCGTCCGGCACGTAGCCCGGCGCGAGCTCCTCGAAGACCGTCTCCCACATCGCTCCCGCTCCACCGTCCACAGGCTTCGGCTCCTCCGCAGATCGCCCCCGGTGCGCGCGGAGCCGTTCGCGTCTAGGTAGGTTAATGTTCCGTTAAACCACGCTGTAGGGGTCCGCCTTGTCGACGAACGGCCAGCTCTCCTCTTCCGCTCCGTCCGGCCGCCGGCGGGCGATGCCGCGCAAGCACCGCTGGATGCTGCTCCTCGCCTTCGAGGTGCTGGTCGCTGGCTTCACCCAAGCCATGATCCAGCCGGTCCGGCAACCGGGAATCACGATCGAGATGTCGGTGACGCCCCACCACGTCGTGACCTGATCCAGTCCGTCAACCGGCCCGCCGCGCTCCGTCGCGCCGGTCCCGCGCCGCTGGACCGGCATACCGGCGGCGCGGCATAGCCCACCCGCGTTGCGGCGCGTCGAGGGCCGATGCTATAGCGCGACCGACTTCGGGAGAGCGCTCCCGGGCAGGGACGAACGGGACGGCATGTCGGTCGACGAGAAGACGGTTCGGCGCATCGCGCATCTGGCGCGGATCGCGGTCACCGACGACGAAGTCGGGCCCCTCCAGGGCGAGCTGAACGCCATCCTGGCTTTCGTCGAGCAGCTCGGCACGGTCGACGTCGCGGGCGTCGAGCCGATGACCTCGGTGACGCCGATGGCGATGAAGAAGCGCGAGGACGTCGTCACGGAGGGCGGCCGCGCCGCCGACGTCGTGGCCAACGCGCCCGAGACCGAGGACAATTACTTCCTGGTCCCGAAGGTGGTCGAGTAGGCCGAGGACGGCCCGGACCTTGCGGACCGGATTTCTGGCGGGCAGGCGCGCGGCGGCGCGCGCGGGGACGTGAACAGCGTGGATCCGAACGAACTCACCCTGGCCGAAGCGCGCGACGCCCTGAAGGCGAAGCGGATCTCGGCCCGCGAGCTGACCCAGGCGCATCTCGACGCCATGGCCAAGGCCCGCGTCCTGAACGCGTATATCCGGGAGACCCCGGACCGCGCCCTGGCGATGGCCGAGGCCTCCGATCAGAAGATCGCGTCCGGCGCGGCGCGGCCGCTCGAGGGCATCCCCCTCGGCATCAAGGACCTGTTCTGCACGCACGGCGTGACGACCACGGCAGGGTCCAAGATCCTCGAGACCTTCGAGCCGCACTACGAATCGGCGGTGTCGGCCAACCTGTGGCGCGACGGCGCCGTGATGCTCGGCAAGCTGAACCTCGACGAGTTCGCCATGGGCTCGTCCAACGAGACCAGCGCCTACGGCAACGTGGTCTCGCCCTGGCGGCGCGCGGGATCGGACGCGCCGATCGTGCCCGGCGGCTCCTCGGGCGGCTCCGCCGCGGCGGTTGCCGCGCGCCTCTGCCTCGGCGCCACCGCGACCGATACCGGCGGCTCCATCCGGCAGCCCGCCGCCTTCACCGGCACGGTCGGGATCAAGCCGACCTACGGGCGCTGCTCGCGCTGGGGCACGGTGGCCTTCGCCTCCTCCCTCGACCAGGCCGGCCCGATCGCCCGGACGGTGCGCGACTGCGCCATCCTCCTCGGCTCGATGGCGGGCGCCGACGCCCGGGACACGACCTGCGCCGACCTCGCGGTGCCGGACTTCGAGGCCGCCGTGTCGCGCGGCGTGAAGGGCCTCACCATCGGGATCCCGAGGGAGTACCGGGTCGACGGCATGCCCGCCGAGATCCAGAAGCTCTGGGACGAGGGCGCGGCGTGGCTCAAGGCCGCCGGCGCGACGATCCGGGAGATCTCGCTGCCGCACACCGCCTACGCGCTGCCGGCCTACTACATCGTGGCCCCGGCCGAAGCGTCCTCGAACCTCGCCCGCTACGACGGCGTCCGCTACGGCCTGCGCGTGCCCGGCAAGGACATCGCCGGGATGTACGAGAACACTCGCGCCGCCGGCTTCGGCCGCGAGGTGAAGCGCCGGATCATGATCGGCACCTACGTGCTCTCGGCCGGCTACTACGACGCCTACTACGTCCGCGCGCAGAAGATCCGCACGCTGATCAAGCGCGACTTCGAGGCCGCCTACGCGTCCGGGGTCGACGCGATCCTGACGCCGGCGACGCCGTCGGCCGCCTTCGGCATCGGCGAGAAGGCCTCGGCCGACCCGGTGGAGATGTACCTCAACGACGTGTTCACCGTGACGGTGAACATGGCCGGGCTGCCGGGCATCGCCGTGCCGGCGGGGCTCGACGGCCAGGGCCTGCCCCTGGGCCTGCAGCTCATCGGCCGGCCCTTCGACGAGGAGACGCTGTTCGCGGTCGCGCAGGTGATCGAGGACTCCGCCGGTCGCACCGTCCTACCCGAGCCGTGGTGGTCATGACCGTCCCGTACTATCCCTGGACGGTCTGGATCTGGGCCGCGTTCGATCCGGCGCTGATCGTGGTGGCGGTCTACCTCGGCTGGACCGCCAGCCAGTTCGGCAAGGTCTTCATCGCGGCGATCGCGGCGCTCGGCTTCTCGGTGCTGTTCTCCTACGCGGTGAGCGCGGCCGGCATACCGTGGCCGGCGCCGATCACCCGCGACGGCCCGACCTTCTTCCCGGTGCGGGCCGTGGCGGCCCTGCTCTGGGCAGTCCTGGGCTACGGCGCGCGGCAGGCGGTCAGACGCCGCGCTTGATCTTTTCGCGACGCGGCCCGTAAGTGGCCGCACGACATCGACGCCGACCCGCGCCCTCGTCCTGAGGTCCCCGCGTGCGCGGGCCGCGAAGGAGGCCTCCAGCCGGCCGCGCGATCCCTGGAGCCCGCCTTCGAGGCCGCCGCGCAGCACCTCGGGACGCGGGCGCGGGTGGGCGGATCCCGCCACGCTCCCTTCCCGGCCCGGACGACCATGAACGCACCCGTCGACCTCAAGAAGCTGATCAAGGGCGGCCTCCACGACTGGGAGGTGATCGTCGGCATGGAGATCCACGCCCAGGTGTCCAGCCGGGCGAAGCTGTTCTCCGGCGCCTCGACCGAGTTCGGGGCCGAGCCGAACGACCACGTGTCGCTGGTCGACGCCGCGATGCCCGGGATGCTGCCGGTGATCAACGCCGAGTGCGTCGCCCAGGCGGTGCGGACCGGCCTCGGCCTGAAGGCGAAGATCAACCTGCGCTCCGTGTTCGACCGGAAGAACTACTTCTACCCGGACCTGCCGCAGGGCTACCAGATCTCGCAGTACAAGGACCCGATCGTCGGCGAGGGCGAGGTCCTGGTGGATCTGGCCGACGGCGCCTCGATCACCGTGGGCATCGAGCGCCTGCACCTCGAGCAGGATGCCGGCAAGTCGCTGCACGACCAGGACCCGACCCGGAGCTTCGTCGATCTCAACCGGTCGGGCGTTGCGCTGATGGAGATCGTGTCCCGGCCCGACCTGCGCTCCTCCGAGGAGGCGAAGGCCTACGTCACCAAGCTGCGCACGATCCTGCGCTATCTCGGCACCTGCGACGGCGACATGGAGAAGGGCTCGCTCCGCGCCGACGTGAACGTCTCGGTGCGCCGCCCCGGCGAGCCGCTGGGCACACGCTGCGAGATCAAGAACGTCAACTCGATCCGCTTCATCGGGCAGGCGATCGAGACCGAGGCGCGGCGCCAGATCGCCATCCTCGAGGACGGCGGGAAGATCGACCAGGAGACGCGCCTGTTCGACCCGACCAAGGGCGAGACGCGCTCGATGCGCTCGAAGGAAGAGGCGCACGACTACCGCTACTTCCCCGATCCGGACCTGCTGCCGCTGGAATTCGACCAGGCCTACGTCGACGCGCTGGCCGAGGGGCTGCCCGAACTGCCGGACGCCAAGAAGGCGCGCTTCGTCTCGGCGTTCGGCCTCTCGCCCTACGATGCCGGCGTGCTGGTCGCCGAGCGCGCCTCCGCGGACTACTACGAGGCGGTGGCCAAGGGTCGGGACGGCAAGGCCGCCGCCAACTGGGTGATCAACGAGCTGTTCGGGCGCCTCAACAAGGAAGGCCTGTCCATCGACGCGACCCCGGTCTCGGCGGACCAGCTCGGCGCGATCATCGACCTGATCGGCGAGGGCGTCATCTCCGGCAAGATCGCCAAGGACCTGTTCGAGATCGTCTGGACCGAGGGCGGCGACCCGCGCGCCGTCGTCGAGAGCCGCGGCATGAAGCAGGTGACCGACACGGGCGCCATCGAGGCGGCGGTGGACCAGATCATCGCGGCCAATCCCGACAAGGTCGCACAGGCCAAGGAGAAGCCGACCCTGCTCGGCTGGTTCGTCGGCCAGACCATGAAGGCCACCGGCGGCAAGGCGAACCCCGCGGCGGTGAACGCGCTGCTCAAGGCGAAGCTCGGGATCGAGTGACCGCCTCGCGGTGAACGGCCATCCCGCGCGCGATCCGATCCTGAGGCGCCCCGCATCGGCGGGCCTCGGGGCGCGGCGCGGGATGAGTGGCCGCGGATCCGGGGTCGGCGACGATGCCGGCCGCCCTCAGCCCCGTCGGCGCCTCGGCCACGACGAGATCCCGCCGCGGCGCTGCCGGGCAGGTGAGGCATTCGCGTTCTTCAGAGAGAAACCGCGGCGGAACGGCTCGAAGTGGGGCCTTTCGCGCATTCGAAGGCGTGCCATGCGTGGCCGCTTCTGCGCCCCTGGAGCCGCGTCCGTCCGGCTGTCCGTGCTGCGCCGCTAGGTCTCGGGCCGAACTTGTCCCTGAACCGTCCAGGCGGCATTCCGCTGCGGTGGAGTCATCCCTGTCTCCTCCAGCTTCCCGCGACCGACACCGCTGCGAAACCCGATCGCGTCAAGGTTTCGTGCCGGTCCGTGCCGGCTTTCGCCAAGCACAGGGAGAGAGTGCGCCCGCGCTCCAGGTCGGTCAATAGCTATTTTCTCGGCAAAAGGCATTCTCGATCCACTTGGCTCCGCGAGCGCGCTGCAGCGCGTGCAGGCTCAACGACTTGGATCGATCCCGCGGCGCTGCGAAATATTGATTGGCGCGCAAACCACTTGCCGGCACCTCTATCGTTCTCGACGGGAAGTCGGATTCCGCGGTCGTCAGGCGACCGCGCAGCCGGTACAGCGCCGCGTCCGGCGACATCGCCCCGATCCGGATCGGTCGGATCCGCGACGAGCAGGTCCCCGATCGGTGCGAGGCTCCGCGCTTCGGCGCTGACGCACTTCAGTCGCGCGGTGACGGCCGCGTCGCCCGCCACCGGCGACGGGTTCGAGAACGCGAAGTCGAATACCGCGGCTTTCGGGGACGCGGCCGCGGCGGTGACCGCGGCCGGAAGCAGGCCGGGTCAGCGCCGTTCGGCTTCCCGGGCGGGACCGGCCGCCGGCGTAGTCAGGGCGGAGACGCGGTCGCGCAGGTCCATGAACCAGTTCGGCGCCGGGCCGCGGCCGCCGTTGACGAACACCGTCGCGGTCATGCCGGCGATGAGCGGGACGCCCGTCGGGACGTGGTCGATGCGGATGCGGACGGGTACCCGCTGGGCGAGGCGGACCCAGGTGTAGACCGGGTTGACGTCGGGTAGCCCCTGCGTGCTGGCGGCGGCGTTCGCCGTCGAGATTCCGAGCGTGATGCTGTGGACCGTGCCGGTCAGGTGCGGGTCGAAGCCCATCAGCTTCACGTCGGCGGGATCGCCGACGTGGATGTTGGGCATCTTGGTCTCCTCGAAATAGCCGTCGATCCAGAAGGAATCGGTGTCGACCACGTTGATGTTCGCCGTGCCGGTCCGCGCGTAGTCGCCGACCCGCATGAGCAGGTTGGTCACCCGGCCGTTGACGGTCGACCTCACCTGGGTGCGCTCGAGATTCACCTTCGCCTGGCGCAGCTGCGCCTGCGCGCTCTCCAGCGTCGCCTCGGCGATCTTCGCCGCCCCGGCGAATTGCTGCTTCTCCTCGATCGAGGTCGACACGGTCGAGAGCGCCTGCCGGCGGGCCGACTGGGCGTTCTTCACCTGCAGGTCGGCCTCGCGGTTCTTCACCTCGGCGTCCGCCGAGGTGACCGCGACCTCGAAGTCGACCGGGTCGATCACGTAGAGGACGTCGCCCTTGCGGACATTCTGGTTGTCCTGGACCCGGACCTCGACGATCTGCCCGGCGACCTGCGGGGCGATGTTGGCGACCTGCACGCGGACCGTGCCGTCGCGCGTCCAGGGCGCCGCCACGTAGAACTCCCACACGAACGCCGCCGCCAGGGCTGCCACGAGGAGTATCAAGCCGGTGGCCGCGAGGCGGAACACCTTCGCGGCGCGGCCCCGGCGCGGCACGGCGGGCAGCGGGTCGCTCCGCCCGGGCGCAGTGTCGCGGGCGGCGGTCTTCGGATCATCCTCGTCGGCGGTCGTGTCGGGCATCAGATGAACGCGATCAGGAGGGCGAGGACACAGACGTAGAGGCCGGCCTCGGCGAGCGGGGCGTTGGCGACGTAGCGGCTGAAGCGGATGCGGGCGAAGACGAGTCGCAGGACGACCAGGATCACGAAGGCCGCCAGCGCATAGGCGACGAAGGCCGTGACGAGCACCCCGCCGACATGGATGTCCTCGTGCATGGTGACCCCGGGAGAAGCGGTCGTCAGAATAGCGCGATGTCGAGGCGATTCAGGAATCGCCGGTGACGGGTGATGGTGCGCGACGCGGTGACGAGGTCGCTGGCGGCGCGGGCCGTGGTCAGCCGCACCGCCCGATCCTCGCCGGACGCGGCGCGGATCAGGTCGCGCGCCGCGGTCTCGAGCCCGCGATCGTCGCCCGCGGCGAGGGCGTCCCGGGCGCGCGGGATCGCGCCGCGCAGGGCAGCGACCGACCAGAGGCGGCGCAGCTCGGCGTGGGCCCGGGCAGCGGCGGCCTCCAGGCGGGCGAGCGCGAAGGCGTGGTGCAGGTTCGCCCGCCGCACCGCGCCGCTCCCCGAGCTGTAAGTCGCGAACTGGAACAGCCGGTCGGCGTTCAGGCTGGTGCGGGTGGTGGCGTCGCCGCCCTGGCCGACGAGGGCGTCGGCGAGCGCCTGCCGGGCCGAGTCGAGGGCGAAGACCCGCTGCTGGGCCGGCGTGATCGGCAGGATGAGGCGGACGACGATCGACAGGATCACGGCCGCCACGACCACCAGGAACGCGTTCAGGAGAAACGTGAGGGCGTCGTAGGTCTGCGGGTTCGAGGGCCCCAGCAGCACGGGGAAGAACACGATCAGGATGAAGCCGATCCCGAAAGTCTTCGGGTTCAGGGACAGGAAGCAGCCCAGGAAGATCACCGGCGCCATCACGATCGCCAGCATCGGGAAGCCCTGGACGCCGTTGAGGAGCGCGAACCGGGCGATGCCCGCCAGGGTGGCGGCCAGCGTCATGCCGATGACGACGCCGTTGGCGAACTTCTTCGGGTCCGGCGTGACCGACGACAGCGCCGCGGTCGCGGCCACCTGCACCAGCGCGAAGGAGGCCTGCGGCAGGCCGAGCGCCACGAAGGTGGCGGCGGTCACCGCGAAGCTCAGGGCCACCCGCAGGGCGCCGCGGAGGGCCACCGGGAAGTCCCGGTGGGTCGGCAGCGTGGCGTCGCGCAGGGGCGGGTGGCCGTCGGCGAGGGCGCGGATGCCGTCCTGCGCGAAGGTCGCGGCGCAGACGAAGTCGAGGGCGCGCTGGAGGACCACGACCTCGTCGAGGGGACGGGTCCCGTCGCGGATGGCGGCGTCGACGAGGTCGCGCAGGCGCTCGTCGTCGCGGTCGAGGGCGTCGGGATCGGGCGCGTCCGCGACCCGCCGGCAGATCGCCACCGCCTCCGCGACGGCCGGGCTCGGGTCGCGCAGGGAGGTCGCCGCGGCCCCGAGGCTGCGAATCGCGGCCGCCATCACGTAGAGCGCGGCGATGCAGCTGCGCGCGCCGGCCGCGCGGTACCGGCCGTCGTCCAGCTCGCCCGCGATGGCGCTGGCATCGGCCCGCATCGGCGCGATGGTGCGGATCAGCGCGGCGGTGCGCACGGCGCCGAGGTCGCCCGCCGCCAGCGTCTCGCGGGCGTAGCCGCGCGTGTCGTCCCAGGCCTTGCGCAGTTGCGGCAGCAGCGCCCGCCACGTGCTCGGCGAGGCGAGGGCGTCGTTGATGAAGGTGATCACGACGATGCCGAGCACGATCACGGCGACGCGGGACACGGCGGCGTCGAAGGTGCCCTGCGGATCGTCGATCTGGCCGAGCGCGACGATCGCCACTGTGTAGCCGGACAGCATCGCGCCGTAGGCCCGCGTGTCCTGCAGGAACTGGGCGACGAAGACGCACAGGCCGAGCCAGGCGGTGAAGCTGAGGAGCAGCAGCACCCGGTCCTGGCCGAACAGGGCCATGAAGACGAGCGCCACCGCGGCACCGATCAGCGTGCCGAGCAGGCGGTAGACCGCCTTCGAGATCGCCTGCCCGCGCTTGGGCTGAGCGAGGATCGCCACGCAGGTGGCGGCGGACGAGGCGCTGTCGAGCTGGAGCCAGAAGGCGGCGGCCAGCGCCAGCATCATCGCGATCCAGATCCGCAGCGCGAAGGCCCAGGCGGCCGGCTTGGGCACCCAGGCATCGAGGAACGCCAGGGCGCGGTCGACGAACGGTTCGGCGCGGGGATCCGCGGCGATGGAAACGGGGGCCTCAGCCATGCCGGACCCGGCGCGCCGCGCTGTCCACCGCCCGTCCGGGCGGAGCAGGGTCCGTCATCGCCTCGTGCCTCCTGCCGATCCGCCGCGGATGTCTGAACGAACGGAACGCCCCGCGGTTCTAGCCGGTCAGGCCTTGTCGCCACCTTTCAGGCGCTTGTTGCACTTGCTCCAGAACTGCGGCCATTTCGGCCCCTGCGCGGCCTTCTGCGCGTCGGTGAGGGCGCGCCACTCGGCGCCGCAGGTCTTCTGCCGCTCGCGGGTGGCGGACTGGCCCGGGCTCGGGGTCCTGGCGGCTGGCGCTGCCGGTGCCTCGGCGGCGGGCGGCGCCTTCGCGGGTGCCTCCCGAACAGGCGACTCCTTGGCGGGCGCGTCCTTGGCGGAAGCCGGACAGGCGGCGAGCAGCGGCGCGGACAGGATCGCGATCCTGGCGAGACGATCGATCATCGGAAGTTCCCCCTCGGGCGTCGTTCCGGCGCCCGAGCCGCAATCTCGCCGCTCGCTCGTGCGCCCGGCAAGACCGCTCGGCCGGCCGCCGCAAGCTCCGGCGCAGCTTCACCGAACCGTCGGGCTCGCCGGCCGCTGCCCTTGAGCGCGGCCGGGAAATCGTCTTCACTGCCGGGGTTGTACGGAAACGGCGGAGGACCACCGCGCCGCCGACGATCGGGTCCAGGAGCAGGCAGAGCATGGCAGCGGTGTCCGGGCGGCCGATCGACGTCCACACATGGAGTACGCCGAACGGCTGGAAGATCCCGATCATGCTGGAGGAGTGCGGACTCCCCTACCGCATCGTTCCCGTGGACATCGCCAAGAACGAGCAGTTCGCGCCCGATTTCCTGGCGATCTCGCCCAACAACAAGATTCCCGCCATCGTCGACCCGGACGGGCCCGGGGGACAGCCGATCTCGGTCTTCGAATCCGGGGCAATCCTGCAGTATCTCGGTCGGAAGTCCGGGCAGTTCTACCCGACCGACGAGCGCGCCCGCGTGCAGGTCGACGAGTGGCTGTTCTGGCAGGTGGCGGGGTTCGGGCCGATGCTCGGGCAGACGCACCACTTCAAGATCTACGCGCCCGAGAAGGTGCCGTACGCGATCGAGCGGTTCACCGCGGAGGCCAAGCGGCTCTACGGCGTGCTGGAGCGCCGCCTCGAGGGCCGCCCCTTCCTGGCCGACGACTACTCCATCGCCGATATCGCGACGTTCACCTGGGCCAAGCTCAACTTCAAGCAGGGTGTCGACATCAACACCCTGCCGAACGTGGCCCGATGGCTCGAGAGCATCCTGGCGAGGCCGGCGGTGCAGCGCGGCCTCGCGGCGATCTGACGCCGCTCAGTTCTTGTTGGCGGCCTGCTGGTTCACGTCCGGCACGCGGGTCCAGGTCTGCGACCCGCACAGGATCTTGAGCATGCAGCCCGAGACGTTGAGCTCGGCCTCGCTCTCGCGCTCCAGGCTGACCGTGTAGATCTTGCCTTCCTCGATATTGTAGAGTTCGCCGGTGAACTTCGCGTCGTCCGGCTTCAGACCTTCGATCAGCTGGAGACCGATCACCGGGCGGGCGCGCTTCTTCGGATCGGGATTCTTGAGATCGGTGCGCGGGGCGCCGTTGTCGAAGGTCGGCGTCTTGAGCCAGACGACCTTGCCGCAGACCAGCTTCTGGCCGGCGCCGCAGCGGTCGATCCGGATCTTGGCGCGGCCGTCGCCGGTGAGCCACGTGCCGGACGGATCCTTGGCGGTGTCGGCGGCGGCGGCGGAGAGGCCGGCGAGAAGCAGGCTGGCGCCGAGAGCGAGTCGCATGGTTCGTCTCCGGGTTAGGGGCGTCCGCGGACGCCCGGGGGGTGGACGAAGTCGGTTGGTGCGCGACTGAGCCGCCGCAATCGGGCGATTTTTCGGCGGTGTTGCGGCGGAGCCACGGCCGCGCTTGCCCCGCCGGGTCGCGCCGGGCCGCTTGAGGCACCGGGGGGCGCCCGCTATAAGCCCGGCGCCGAAGCGAAATTCTCGCTGCCCCGGCGTGCCCGGATCGCCGGCGCGCCGCAGACCTTTTCCACAGACAGACCGGACGCACCATGGCCACCGAGCGCACCTTCTCGATCCTGAAGCCCGACGCGACGCGGCGGAACCTGACCGGCGCGGTCAACGCCGTCATCGAGGAGGCCGGCCTCCGCATCGTCGGCCAGCGCCGCATCCGCATGACCAAGGAGCAGGCCGAGAAGTTCTACGAGGTGCACAAGGAGCGCCCGTTCTTCGGCGAGCTCGTGACCTTCATGACGTCCGGCCCGGTGGTGGTTCAGGTCCTCGAGGGCGAGAACGCCGTCGCCAAGTACCGCGAGGTCATGGGCGCGACGAACCCGGCCCAGGCCGCCGAGGGCACGATCCGCAAGAAGTTCGCCGAGTCCGTCGGCGAGAACACCGTCCACGGTTCGGACAGCGCCGAGAACGCCAAGCTCGAGATCGCGCAGTTCTTCAAGGATTCCGACATCGCCGCCTGAGGCGCGGTGCGGTGGCGGGTTGGGCACACCGACCCGCCATTCGCGTGCCCCATACCCGGCGGCGCGGGGAATGACGCGCTGTGTGACCGGGTCGTCCTTGACGGGACGGAGCCCGGGAGCGTCCAACGGCCGAGCTTAGCCAACCTCAGCCCCCGGACGATTCCGACCATGACGATGCGCCGCCTGCCCCTGCTGATCGCGACCGGCCTGATCGCCCTCGGCGCGACCGCCGCCCTCGCGGGCGGATCCTCGGCCCCGTTCCAGCAGTACGAGCCCGATCCGGCCCTCAAGACCGCCAGCAAGACCAATCTCGAAGGCCGCGTGCGCCACGCCTGCACCGTCGTCCAGGCCCGCATGACCAGCGCCCCCGAGGCGTCCCTGGAGCGCCCCTGCGGCTGCTACGCCCGGCAGACCCTGCGCAGCCTCGATGCCTCCGAGATCGAGGCCTACCGGACCACCGGCTACTTCAACGACACCGCCCGCGCCAAGGCGCTCTCGGCCCTGGACAGCTGCAAGCTGCAGCGCCCGGTCTGAGCGCCCCGAGTCCCGAGGGCTCCCGGGTCCGCGCGCGGAGGGCGGCAACCCGGGGAGCGTCACAGCGGCGGGCGGGTCGGCCGAATGGCCTCGCCCCGCCCGCCGGGACGGGGTTGACCGTATTGCCGCCTGCTAGAGGCTGAGCAGCGCGCCGTCCGGCGCCGCGTCGGCGATCACCACGCGGTCGCCCTCAAGGCGGGCGCGGCCGCCCGCCACCAGGGCGAGCACCGCCGGGTAGAGGCGCCGCTCCTGCACGATCACCCGGTCGGCGAGGCTGTCGGGGTCGTCGTCCTGGCGGACCGGGATCGCGGCCTGGGCGACGATCGGTCCGGCATCGAGCTCCGGCACGACGAAATGGACCGTGCAGCCGTGCAGGCGCACGCCGGCGTCCAGCGCTTGCCGGTGCGTGTGGGTGCCCTTGAACAGCGGCAGGAGCGACGGGTGGATGTTGAGCATCCGGCCGGCCCAGGACGCCACGAAGTCCGTCGTCAGGATCCGCATGAAGCCGGCGAGGCAGACGAGGTCGATCTCGGCCGCGCGCAGCGCCGCGTCGAGGGCGGCGTCGAAGCCGGCGCGGTCGGCGAAGGCCCGGTGATCGATGGCCTGCGTCGGGATGCCCGCCTCGGCCGCCCGGGCCAGGCCGGCGGCCTCCGGGCGGTTCGACAGGACCAGCACGATCTCGGCCGGGAAGGCGGGATCCTTCGCGGCCTCCAGGAGCGCCACCATGTTCGAGCCGCGCCCCGAGATCAGGACCGCGACGCGGGTCTTGCGGCCGGCCGCCATCAGAGGGCGAGGCGGCCGGTGAAGGTCACCGGCTCGGGGCCGCGCGCCGTGATCCGCCCGAGGCGGACCGGGGTCTCGCCGGCCCGGGTCAGGGCCTCGTCGACGTCGTCGACGGCGTCGGCGGCGGCGATCACCACCATGCCGATCCCGCAGTTGAAGGTGCGCAGCATCTCGGCCTCGGCGACGCCGCCCTCGCGGGCGAGCCAGCCGAAGACCGGCGGCGGGGTGACGGCGTCGAGGTCGACGGCGATGCCGACATCGTCGGGCAGGACCCGCGGCAGGTTGTCGGGGAAGCCGCCCCCGGTGATGTGGGCCAGCGCCCGGATCCCGCCGGTGGCGCCCAGAGCCGCGAGCAGCGGCTTCACGTAGATCCGGGTCGGCTCCAGCAGCGCCTCGCCGAGGCTGCGGCCCGGGGCGAACGGGGCCGGCGCGTCCCAGCCGAGGCCGGTCTTCGCGACGATCCGGCGAACCAGCGAGAAGCCGTTGGAATGGACCCCGGAGGAGGGCAGGCCGAGCACGACGTCGCCGGGCCGGATGCCGGGCCGGGGCAGCAGCGCGCCGCGCTCGGCGGCGCCGACCGAGAAGCCCGCGAGGTCGTAGTCGAACTCGTCGTAGAGGCCGGGCATCTCGGCGGTCTCGCCGCCGATCAGCGCGCAGCCCGCCTGCCGGCAGCCCTCGGCGATGCCGCGCACGATGTCGGCGCCGACGCCCGGGACCAGCTTGCCGGTGGCGTAGTAGTCGAGGAAGAACAGCGGCTCGGCGCCCTGGACGATGATGTCGTTCACGCACATCGCCACGAGGTCGATGCCGATCGTGTCGTGGCGGCCGGTCTCGATGGCGATCTTGACCTTGGTGCCGACGCCGTCATTGGCAGCGACCAGGATCGGGTCGCGGAAGCCCGCGGCCTTCAGGTCGAACAGGCCGCCGAACCCGCCGATCTCGGCATCGGCGCCCGGGCGCCGGGTCGAGCGCACCAGCGGCTTGATCGTCTCGACCATGGCGTTGCCGGCATCGATATCGACGCCCGCCGCCGCGTAGGTCAGCCCCGTCTTCGGCTCGTTGCCGTCCTTGGCCGTCATGCCCGCGCCACCTCGCTGAATACTGGCCCCGCTCTAGCGGCTTCCCGCGCGCGGCGCGAGTCGTGCCGGCGGCGCCTTGATCGGCGCGCCCCGCATACCCACTCTGCCCGCTGGCGTGGTGTGCTGCGGGGGGAGCGTCATCGTGCGCGCACGGGCTGTGATCGGGCTGGCCGCTGTCGTCGCCCTGGGATTGATCGTCTACCTCCTCCGGGAGGTGATGCTGCCGTTCGTGGCCGGCATCACGCTGGCCTACCTGCTCGATCCCCTGGCCGACCGGCTGGAGCGGCTCGGTCTCGGGCGGCTGGCGGCGAGCCTGCTGATCCTGGCGCTGTTCGTCGTCGTCCTCGTCGTGACGCTGCTGATCCTGATCCCGCTCACGGCCAACCAAGTCGTGGCGCTCGTCAACGCGCTGCCCGGGATGGTGTCGCGGCTCCAGGCGATCATCGCCGAGCGGTCCGGCACCCTGCTCGAGCGCGTCGGCGGCGCGAACGTCCTCAACGAGCTGCAATCCTCGGTGGGTACGCTGGCCACCCAGGCCGGGACGTGGCTCCTGGCCTTCCTGAAATCGCTCTGGTCGGGCAGCCAGGCGCTGATCTCGATCGCCTCGCTGCTCGTCGTGACGCCGGTCGTCGCCTTCTACATCCTCGTCGACTGGGACCGGATGGTCGCCGCCATCGACGGCTGGGTGCCGCCCCGGCACCGGGCGACGGTGCGCGAGCTGGCGCGCCAGATCGACGGGGCGGTCACCGGATACGTCCGCGGCCAGACGCTGGTCTGCCTCATCCTGGGCAGCTTCTACGCGGTCGGCCTCTGGCTGGTCGGCCTCAACTTCGGCGTGCTGATCGGGCTGATCGCGGGGTTCCTGACCTTCATCCCCTACGTCGGTACGCTCACCGGCTTCCTGCTCTCCGTGGGCGTCGCGCTCGTCCAGTTCTGGCCCTCCGGAGACTGGCTGCATCTCGGCCTGACCGTCGGCGTGTTCCTCGTCGGCCAGTTCCTGGAGGGGAACGTCATCTCGCCGAAGCTCGTCGGCGATTCCACCGGGCTGCATCCGGTCTGGCTGATGTTCGCCCTGCTCGCTTTCGGGACGCTGTTCGGCTTCGTCGGGCTGCTGCTCGCGGTCCCGATCGCGGCCTCGATCGGCGTGCTGGTCCGCTTCGCCCTGGCCCGCTACCTGGAGAGCCGGCTCTATCACGCCGGGCAGCCGATCCTGATCGAGCACGGCGGCACGGACGCTTCGGCCTTGACCTCCGCGGGCGCGGGATGATCCTGAGCGGCACATGCGCGAGAACGCCCCACCCCGGCAGCTGGCCTTCGACCTGCCGCTCGATCCCCGCTACGGGCGCGAGGATTTCCTCGTCGGGCCGGCCAACGAGGCTGCCTACGCGCTGATCGAGGCGTGGCCGGACTGGCCCGACAGCGTCCTGGTCCTCACCGGCCCCCCGGGCAGCGGCAAGAGCCACCTCGCGGCGATCTGGGCCGAGCGCGCCCATGCCTGGACCCTGCCGGCCGCGGAGCTGGGTGCCGACGCCGTCCAGCACCTCGTGTCCAACGGGGCGCTAATCGTGGAGGACATCGACCGGGCGGAGCGGCTCGACGAGGCGGCGCTGTTCCACCTGCTCAACCGCGCCCGCGAACGGCGCTGCCCGGTCCTGCTGACCAGCGCCGCGGGCCTCGACGCCCTCGACCTCGCGACGCCGGACTTGCGCTCGCGGCTCCGCCTCGCCCCCGGCATCGCCATCGAGGCGCCGGACGACGCCCTGCTGCGCGCCGTCCTGGTCAAGCTGTTCGTGGACCGGCAGCTGGTCGTCGATCTCGGCGTGATCGATGCGCTGGCCCTGCGAATCGACCGATCGCTGGGCCGCGCCCGCGACGTCGTTGCCGAGCTCGACCGCGACGCCCTCGGCCGCGGGCGGCGGATCAGCCGGCCGCTCGCGCTGGCCGTCCTGCGGCGGATGGGTCTGGAAGACGAGTCCGACCCGGCCGGCTGAGCGCGGAATGCGGCGGGCGTCACGAAACTGTCGTGAAGGCCGCCGGTCGAGGGTGATACACGCTCCGCCGCCGCGAGGAGCAGAGACAGGGATCCGGGATGGAATCGACGCAGAAGCCCATGGACCGCGACGCCGCCGACGAGGCCGCCGAGCCCCGGCGGCGCGCGGCGGCCAACCCGGCGACGCGGCGCGCGCCCGCGGCCCGGCGCGCG